>JALYGH010000583.1 GCA_030777205.1 Chloroflexota bacterium | reverse complement strand
GCCGGAGGAAGTGCCGCCGGGTGAGCGGCCGGGAATCGCGTCCGTGATCGATCGGTCTCATCGAGACCACCTCCTGATTACGCCCGAGTATGTGCCGTCCGGGGACCGCGAGAGTCGCGCCGGACGGTCGAGTACCGCGGGGATTGTCACACGCCGAGCTACCCTCGTCCTCCTGCCTCGCTACTCGAGGCGCGGGTCGAAAATGTCGCGCAAGCTGTCGCCGACCAGGTTAATCGCCACGATCGTCACCATCAGCAGCAGGCCGGGGAAGGTGCCCGCCCACCAGGCGGAGGCGAGGTACTGCCGCCCTTCGGCCAGCATGCCGCCCCAACTCGGCGCCGGCGGCATGATGCCGAGTCCGAGGAACGACAGCGACGCCTCGGCCAGGATCACGCGCACTAGCGTGAGCGTGAACAGCACCAGCACCGAGCCGGCGATGTTCGGCAGGACATAGCGGACGAGCAGGTACGAGTCGCGGGCCCCGATCGCTCGTCCGGCCTCGACGAAGTCGCGGTGGCGCAGGGACAGCACGTCGGCACGGATGATCCGCGCCTGGAACACCCAGCTCGACAGCACCAGCACCAGGATCAGGTTCCCGATGCCCGGCCCGAGCACGACCATGACCGAGAGCGCCAGCAGGATATTCGGGAAGGTGAGCTGGACGTCAGCGACGGAGGTGATCAGCCCGTCCCAGAAGCGGCCGGCGTAGCCGGCGATCATGCCGGCCGCGACGCCGATCACGGCCGCCAGGACGCTCGCCACCAGCCCGATGGAGAGCGACGTCTGGCCGCCGACCAGCAGGCGGGCGAGCAGGTCGCGGCCGAGCTGGTCCGTCCCGAGCAGGTGACCCGCCCCTGCGCGATCCAGGGCGAGCGGCGGCACGAGGCGGGCCCGGAGGTCCTGGTAGAGCGGATCGACCCCGAGCAGGGGCGGCCCCAGGAAGAGCAGGACGGCCAGGACCAGCAGCATCAGCACCCCGCTGCGCCCCTTGCGGTCCTTGCGGAGCCTCGTGAGCGTGCCGGGGCGCCCGCGCCGGATCGGCACTGTTTCAGTGGCGGGCTGTCGTGGCAGGGTTGCTTCGGTGGTCGCCATGTATCAGGCCAGGCGGACCCGCGGATCGACCAGCCCGTAAGAGAGATCGACCAGCAGGTTCACGAAGAGGATGAAGATCGAGATGATGAACGTGGCGCTCACCACCAGGGCCACGTCGCGGTTGTTGATCGCCGAGACGGCCAGGCTGCCGACGCCCGGCCAGGCGAACACGGTCTCGACGATGACCGCGCCGCCCATCAGCACGGCGAACTGGACGCCGCTCGCGGTGATGACCGGGATCAGCGCGTTGCGCAGGGCGTGGCGCACGATGACCGCCTGTTCGAGCAGGCCCTTGGCGCGGGCAGTGCGCAGGTAGTCTTGGCCGAGCACGTCGAGCATCGCCGACCGCAGCAGTCTTGTCTGGTAGGCCGCCCCGTGGACCCCGAGCACGAACGCCGGCATGATGACGTTCGGCCAGCCGTAGCCGGAGGCCGGCAGGAGTTGGAGGGTCAGCGAGAAGAGCAAGATGAGCATGATGCCCATCCAGAACACCGGCATCGACTGGCCGGCGAACACGAGCACCGTCCCGAACCAGTCGACCGCGCCGCCGCGCTTCACCGCCGAAAGGATGCCGAGTGGCAGGGCGATGGCGAGGTTGACCCCCATGGCCGCCGCCGCGAGCGCGAGCGTCGCCGGCAGGCGCTCGACGATCAGCGGGAAGGCCGCCTGCCGATAGGTGGACGAGCGGCCGAAGTCGCCCTGGAGCATCCGCCCGACGTAGCGGGCCATCTGGATCGGCAGCGGCTGGTCGTAGCCGAGCTCGCGGCGGATCTGCTCGACCTCGGCCGGCGAGGCATCTGGGCCGGCGATCGTCCCGGCCGGGTCACCGGTCAGGAGCACGAGCGCATAGGAGACGAGCACGACGCCGAGCAGCACGAGCAGCGACCGCGCCACGCGCTCGAAGAGGTAGGCAGCCATCCGATCTCCGCTCCTGACGCCGCGCGCATCGCGCGCGGCCACACCTGCAAGGGCGCTGTACAGGGCCTGGTCCGCTCGCCGTTGAGGCGGACCCCGGTCGATGATCTTCGGCGTCTTGGGCTGTGTACCACGTGCGGCGGTGACAAATCTAGCCGGCTACGCTTGTGCACGCCTCCCACGCTGCTCTGCGCCCGCACCTGCCCAGCACGGATCACATGCCGCACGGACCCTGGCCGCTCCACTCGGCACCCAGCTCAGCACCGCCGCCGGCATCGTGCTGGGCTCGGGCGCGTACGGGCGGACTTCGACGGACCCGGCCGCCCTAAAGTCGCCGTCGAAGGCGAGCACTTCGAGGAGCCCGAGCCGGCGCGTCACGGCCGGCCGCGGCATGGTGCCGCCGGGTAGATCGTGCTCGGGGCGACCTTCGCCTCCGTCACCCCGGAAGACATCGCCGGCTGGTTCACCCACGACGGCTACCTCCCAGGAGATCATGGTTCATGAGAACCGCCGTAGTGAGAGATGGCGGCGGCGCCACCGTCAGCACCGTCAGCATCCCTGGTTGAACCGTCAGCACGATCGTCGGCGAGACGGGCGTGACCGTCGGCGGGGCGGGCGTGACCGTCAGCGGGGTGTCTCCATCCGTCAGCACCGTCAGCGCGAGCCGCCCTGCTACTCCCTGGTGCCGACGATGCCGACGGTGCCCACTGTCGTGCCCCCGGCTTGTCGCGGGACACCAGTATGCATCCGTTACCGGGTATTCAGTGCGAACGTGACGATCAGGGCACCATCCAAGTTCATTCGAATACCGCCCGCCCCCTGAAGCGGGCTACGGCTGGCGGTAACCTGTTTGCGGATCCCTCGCTCGGTACCTCGGCCGCCGTGTTCGCAGACGGGCGGATGGCATCGCGATGACGATGGCATCGTGAGGTGGGCGCATGCCAGCGTCATCAGCGTCATCAGCGTCACCCCCTCCTGGTGGCGTCGTGACGCTGGCCGCCGCCGGAGCGTCATCACACCTCCCTCCGGCGTCACTGCACGCCCCCGAGATGACACTGAGCCCGTCCTCCATGACGCTCGCCCAGCGAACAGCGTCACGGCGCGTGCCTCCCTCGACCAGGAGGATGCTTGCCTCGAATGACGCTCGTGACGCTGGTGACGGTCGCGCACCTGTCCTTTCGATGCTTCGACCTGTGACGACCCAATCGCGCTGCATGTGCACGGGCGATCCCACCCAACCGGGTCCAGGATCACGCCCGGCGCCGTGTCGTGTACACCACCAGCCTGCGCGACGCGGTCCTGGCCGAGGCGGCGATCATCCCTCGTCTGCCGGTCGGGCGCGCCGCGTCCTCCCTCGCCAGTGACTTCGCGCTGAAGCCGCCGAGCAGGATCACGAGGCCGGAAATCGCGCCGAGCGCCGTCCACGATCCGGGCCAGTTCGTACAGCGCCATCAGGTCGCGGAGCATGATCCCCTTCCAGCGGCCCTGCAATACAAGCACCTGGGGAAGTAGGCGCTCCAGGAGTTCCTCGACGTGCACCCGCCCCCGTTTCTTGCTCGGCCGGGCTCGTAGGCGACCGCATCGTGCGCTCTGTGGGAAAGCCTGCGGCGCCATCGTCAGCAGAACCAGGCCCACCGTCGGCACCGTCAGTGTGAGGCTCCCCCTCGCATCCTGGTCTCGATGATGCTGACGATGCTGACGGTCGTGCCGCCGGCTTGTAGGGCGACGCGGGCGCGCCGGGGACGTTAGAGAGATCCGCATCCCCAGCACGAGCGGCACCGGGGAGTTCAACGGCCACGCCGTCACGGCCGGCGTCGGCCCGAGCATCGAGATTAGACCTCTTCCACACGGCTCGACGTTTCCCCTGGTGCGCTCCCGAGCGTCGGCCCGCCGCACGCCTCGGAGGTCGCCTCGGTCGGCGCGATGTTGACCTGGGCCTGGCCGAGGTTGAGCTGGCCGACGTTCTGCACGACCACCGACGCGCTGTAGCGGCGCAAGTCGCGCAGGGCTCTGAGGGTCCGCATGAACAGGCGGTTGAAGCGGTCGGTCATCGCGGCGGCCTGATCGATCGCGGCGGCGGCGTCGACCGTCGGCGGCGCCCAGCCCCCGCGCCGCTCGACCTCGCGATCCTGCCGCTGCGCCTCGGTGGCGCTCAGCACGGTGAGGCGACGCCAGCCAGGCCAACTGGGATGAGTACGCCATGGCCAGCGTCTCAACGAGCGCGGCCTCGATCCCGCCCCTGGGCTGCCAGTCCTTGACGAACGCCTGCAAGATTGCCTGGAACTGCGCCCGCTCCCACGGAGTCCCGGTGGCCTGCACCGCCCTGGCCGCGCGGTGCCCGCTGTACAGCTCGTCGCGGGCCTCGGCCAACGCCCGCTCCCACGCGGCCCGCGCCCGCTCGGGATCCAGCTCGGCGGCCCGCCCCAGGGCCCACCAGTCCAACTGGTCGGGCGGCGTCGCCTCCAGGCGCGCCACGTCGTCGCCGGCCGGGTCGCCGGCCATGGTGAGTGCCTGGTCGGGGCTCATCTCCTTGCGGAGGTGCTCGACCCGCTCGCGATACGCGCGCCCCATCTCTTGGGCGAGGCTGCCCACCTCCGCGATCGAACGACTCTCCTGGATTGGCGCAATCGACTGCGTCTCATCCGTCACGGCGCTCCACCTCCCTGACCCGCGCCGCGAGGGCGCGCCATTCCTCGCGAGCAGTCCGTACAACGGCCCGTCTCGCTCGCTCTCGCCGGCGCCTCTCGTCGCACGCCGCTCGAATACCGTCGACCTCGGACGCCCTGAGGTATCGTTTCCGAAGCCGCCCCGACTCGCGCCAGAACAAGTAGTAGCCGACGTGGAGATGCCCGCGACGGCAGCGGCAGGTCGGGCGACCACACACACGCCGCTGGACGTGGACGGTCCCCGCTGTTGCGGCCATCTGGGGTAACGGATGCTGCATTTCCATGTGGGCCTCCACGCGTCGCCCGGCGCGGTCAACATCTTTTTAGTCGGCCCTTCCCATCGAAAGCGCGACGGCGCATCAACGACCTCACACCTCGGCACGAGACAACATCCTCTTCAGTCGCCACCCGACCGACGAAAGGATGCGTCCTGCGTCGTTCTGCCCACACACGGACGCCCTGCGCCGTCGACGGACCACCTAACGACACTGCGAGTGACCGGCACTCAGCGGTGCATCGGAATCAGACGGTGAACACTTCGAAGACCTTGCCAGACTCGTCCACTTCTTCCTCTCCTCGCTCGATGTTTATCTCGAGCACCCAGCGACGTGCTATGGACGTGGGTCCGACGGTGATGCCGAGGAGTTTCTCCAGTTCTTCTGCCCGATCCTCCGCATCGGTGAGCAGTGCGGACATCTCGTCGTATCTCTCTTGCGTGTGGTCCTCCTTGATTTGCCGGGCCAGGTCAGGGGCAACGTCCCCACGCTCGAGCGCGATCAGGGCCTCGGCGTATTCCTCCAGCCTATCGCTGTACACCCTGCACTTGGCGGACACTGTCGCGAGCTCCAGCAGTGCCGACCACAGCTCGCCCCTGTGCAAGTCAATGGACGCCAGCAGGTCATCCAGGGTGCCCTTGGGGGCGCGGATGCGCAGGCGGTTGTCCTCGATCCACGCCCACGCGCCGCGACGGCGGAGCTCGTTGAACAGGTCCCAGTTGGTCATCATTCGATCCCTCCTAGATGCTCGGGAAGGCGGTTTGGTGGGGCATCCAGCCAGGCCAGGTCGGTACTCATCGGAAAGCCTCACTTGGGGTGAACGGGCGGCATTCCTGACGAACGGCTCGCCGCGCACCTCCACTGGCTCGTAGCGACGCGTGGTGAACAGGAACATCTCCTACGGCCGACGGTCGTCGACGACGCGGCTCGCCCGCACCGCCCTCCCCGCCGGGATCGGCCGGTGCTTCGCTCGGGGGTTCGACAGGTGCGGGCACGCGCACGTCGCGTACCGATGGGGTAACGAATGCTGCATTTCCATGGGGGCCTCCATCCCTTCCACCCGGCACAGTCAACATCTTTTCTTGGGCGACGCCATCCACTGTCGCTTCGACGGCATGCCGGCCTCTCCACGGGGATTGACGAGCGCCGCGTCCCCCACGCTCGTGCGTCCGGGAGGTGCGGCCCGCGCCACCGCGCAAGCTCAGCTCGGTCGCGTCTCCGGCCTGTCGTCCGAACGCGTCGTCCCGCGAGTCACAGACGCGGACTCCCTGGTCGCGAACAGGAAGCTGCCGCCGTCTCCGAGGCGCATCACCACCTTCTCGTCCAGGATCAAGTCGAGCAAGTGGCCGTTGATCCGCGCCTTGCGCGCCCACCGCACCGCGTCATCCATCTCCTCGTCGGTCGCCCCCGCCCCACCCTGGCCTTCTAGCAGCGCCAGGATCACCGCGTCGATCTCTTCGACGCTGAGAATGTCCTTACGCTCGTCCATCGCACCTATCTCCCTGGGCGCCACCTCCGTGCGGAAGTGGCGCGGCTCGTTTGTTCTCGCCGTCGCCCGTCACATCGCTCGCGCCGCTCGTGTCCAATCGAGCATCGCCATCGCAGTCGCCACCTCCCGAGGAGCCGAGCCGCTCGCCATCTCGACGACCCGCCTCCCGCCCACGGACATCCGGACCATCAACATGTCCCGGACGCCGTTGTCCTCGGTAACCTCGATGTTGGGCGGCACGTCGTACTCGCCACGGGCCTGCCCGTCCGGGTATCCAAGAACAAGCCCCCACTCCTTGACGAACCGGGCCGCGTGCGTGCGCCAGTCCGAGGGGCCGAGGGTCGCGAGCAGCGGGACCCCGTCGCCGGTGTGGCAGAGCGGGTGGTGATGGGGGCTCCCCAACGACGTGCCGCAGCGGGGGGCAGACCGTGGGGTTGCCGAAGAGCGCCGCCCACACGGCGCGAGCGCGGTCGTCCACCGGGACGGGATTCTCAACCGTCAGCCCCTCTCGCAAGAGACCGTCGGCCGGATCGGAGTCGAGCGGCTCCTCGCCGGACGCGGGCTCGAACGTGCCGTCCGGCAGCACCTCCAGGATGAGGTCGTCGGAGTACGCGCCGGGATCCTGGAAGGCGTAGGGCGGCGCGTCACGCTCCGGGCCCGGCGTCCAGTCGTGGGGCCACCTGATGGCGCGCAGGGTCACCCTCGTGCCGTCCCGGAGCGTCACGGCGTACCCGCGGCCATGTCGCAGCGTGACCCTGCCGAAGTCCTCGCGGAAGAACTCGTAGAGCTCCTCGGTCGTCATGGTGCTGTCCTTTCGTCCCCTCGAGGGGATGGGAACGCATCGTGTGGTGGGGCCGCCCACCGCGCGATACACGCGAGTGGAGATCGGCGGTGATCGCCGCGATCACCCCGGTCGAAGCGCGCGGGCACGCGGTCGTGGCTCACGAGGTCGATCCCTCCGGATCGAGTCGCCAGGCACGCAGCCAGTGCCCCAGCGGGTCGGGCGAGCCCAGCACCACGGCCCCGAGCAGCACGAGCTCCGGCCACGGCACTCGCCGCAGGCGCTGCTCGAGCACTCGGACGGCCGGCTGCTCGCCCGCCTGCGCGTCGACGGTCCCGCCC
>JALYGH010000582.1 GCA_030777205.1 Chloroflexota bacterium | reverse complement strand
TGGTACTGGAGCAGCTCTTCGTGGCGGAACAGGGCGTTGTCGTCGACGTCGTACTTGGCGTCGGCGGCGATCACCCGCCCGTCGCCGGTGACCATCAGCGGGTTGATCTCGGCCAGCGAGGCGTCCGAGTCGACAAAGACGCGGTACAGCCGCCGGGCGATGTCGACAAACTGGCGGTTGACCCTGGAGTCCAATCCGGCCCGCCCGGCGAGGTCGCGCAGCTCGAAGTCGAGTGGGCCGTAGGCGACGTCGATCGCCAGCCTGGCGATCTTGTCGGGCGAGCGCTCGGCGACCTCCTCGATGTCGACGCCGCCCATCGCGCTGACCATCATCAGCGGCGACTTGCTGGCGCGGTCGACGAGCACGGCCAGGTAGTACTCGGCCGCGATGTCGACGGCCTCCTCGATCAGCAGCCGCTCGATCTTGAAGCCCTTGAACGTCTGGCCGAGCATCGCGGCGGCGTGCTGGCCGGCCTGCTCCGGCGTCTCGGCGAGCTTGATGAAGCCGGCCTTGCCGCGCCCGCCGGCGTGGGCCTGGGCCTTGACGACGCAGCGGCCGAGCGCGCGGGCGGCGTCGGCGGCGCCGTCCGGGTCGGTGACCATCCGGCCGCGCGGGACGGGGATGCCGGCCGCGGCGAACAGCTCCTTGGCCTGGAACTCGTACAGCTTCACGGGAACATATCCTCCCCGAAACCCTTCCCGGTCGGCCTGCCTCCAGGTGGAATCACCATGAAACCCTCACGTCGAGCCGATCTGTCGACTCGCCACACCGCCCATAGCCATGATACCTGTGGGGAAGGGACGACGACCGGAGGAGATGCGTATAGCCACGGCGGTCAACACCTTGACAGGGTATCAGACACTAGTACGCTCATTCGAGCGGTCGCTCCTGGCGGGCAACTTCTCGCCGCACAGCGTCCGTCTCTACATGGTCGTACTACGGCGCGTCGTCCCGTTCGGCAAGAAGACGGCGCTGGCCCTGGACAGGTACCTGCGCGTGCGCGCAGCACCGATTCGCGGACCAGGGGAACCTGTGGCTGGGTCGTCGGGGGGCGCTGAAGCCGGACGGCGTTTACGATGTGATCAAGAAGCGGACCGAGCAGGCCGGCATCGGCCACGTCCATCATTCTCCGCCGGCCCTGACCGGCTGCCGAACGCACGGCCACGGCGCTTGAACACCGCCTGAACCTCAAATGGCGGCGCTGGCCCGAGTTTCGCGTTCACCGTCGTTCACCAACGTTCACGAAGGCGCCGCGTCGCCTTCACCAACCCGTACACGGACGCGGTCTAGACTGTGGAGAGGGCTCTGCGCGCCACTGTGGAGAGGGCTCTGCGCGCCGCCCCGGCATGCCTGCCGACGTCGCGAGCCCGCACCGTCCGGGCACGCGGGACATGGAGCACGAGATGGCGAGGCCAATTCGAGACCGGGTCGTTGTCGTGACGGGCGCCTCGAGCGGCGTCGGTCGGGCCTGCGCGCGTGCGTTCGCGACCCGAGGTGCGCGCGTCGCGCTGATCGCCCGCAACAGGGAGGCGCTCGACGCGGCCGCCGCGGAAGTCCGGGACGCCGGTGGCGAGGCGATGGTGCTCACCCTGGACATCGCGGACGCCGACGCGGTGGAGCGGGACGCGGCGGCGGTCGAGCAACGCTGGGGACGGATCGACACCTGGGTCAACAACGCGATGCTGACGGTCTTCGCGCCGGCAATGGACGTCACGCCTGAGGAGTACCGCCGCGTCACGGAGGTCACCTACCTCGGGTACGTCCACGGCACGCTGGCGGCCCTGCGGCGGATGCTGCCGCGCGACGAGGGCGTGGTGATTCAGATCGGCTCGGCGCTGGCGTACCGCTCGATCCCGCTCCAGGGCGCCTACTGCGCGGCGAAGGCCGCGATTCGCGGCTTCACCGACACGCTGCGGACGGAGCTGATCCACGAGGGCAGCCACGTCAAGCTGTCGATGCTCCAGCTTCCGGCGGTCAACACGCCGCAGTCCGTGCGGCAGCGCAACAAGCTGGACCGTCTGTCGCGGCCGGTGCCGCCGATGTTCGGCCCGGAGTCAATCGCCGAGCGGGTCGTCTGGGCGGCGGAGCACGCGCCGCGCGAGATGCTGATCGGGCGCCTGACCGTCCAGGCCGTCTGGGCCCAGAAGCTGGTCCCGGTCCTGCTGGACATGTATCTGGGGAAGACGGGCTACCAGCCCCAACTGAGCGACCGCCCGAATGACCAGCACGGCCGGGACATCCTGTTCGACACGCTGCCGGGCGACCCGGGGGCGCACGGTCCCTATATTGATCAGGAGCGCGGACCGGACCTGCTGATGCGGCTCCGCCCCCACGCGCGGACCGTCGGCCTGGCGGCCGGGATCGCGAGCGTTGCGACCGCCGCGGTGGCCCGACGGCTGTGGTCCTGAGCATGTTGAAATCGGTGGCCGCGTCGCTGGTCATCGCCGGCGGGCTCGCGAGCGCGTGCAGCGTGGCGCCGCCCCCGCCGTTGGAGGACACCTCCTCGGCGACGGCCGTGTCGGCACCGGGCGCAACGTCGTCGGCGGCCGTCTCGCCAACGCCCAGCGCGACCGCCTCGGCGACGCCTGTGCCCAGTCCTACGATACCGCCAACCGCGACGACGGTGCCGGAGGCCGTCGTCGAGCTCGCCGAGACGTTCCTCACCGAGCGCGTGAACGCCGTCCTGGTTGGCCGGCCGCTGGCGGAAACCCCGTTCGGCACGGCCATGGTCAGCTATCTCAGCGTGCAGCTCGCCGATGGCGGCGTGACGATGACCGGTGAGGCGCAGGCCGGGTTCGTCCGCCTGCCGATTGCCACCTCCGGCACGGTCGACGTGGCTGATGGGCGGTCGGTCGTCCGCCTCGGCGACGTCTCGGTCGGCGGCGTGGTCGTGCCCGAGCCGGTCCGCCAGGGCATGGAGCAGGTCCTCCAGCAGGAGGTCGATCGCGCCGTCGCGCAGGAGCGCTTTCGCGCGCGGACGATCGTGATCGAACAGGGCAAGCTGACCGCGCGCGGCGTCGTCGGGGACCGGTAGGTGGAACAGGTGCACGCGCGACCCGATCCGCCAGGGCCGACCGACGCACAGCCTCCGATGGCCGCGCTGAAGTCCTTGCCCAGTGCCGCCTCCACACCGTCCTCGGAGGGGACGGTCCGACCCGTCGCACCAGCCACCCCGCCGGCCGCTCCGGACATGGCCGAGGACATTGCAATCGGCGTGCGAGGGGCCGGCAAGCGCTTCGGCCAGACCTGGGTCGTCAGGGGGCTGGACTTTGCCGTCGAGCGGGGCACGATCTTCGGCTTGTTCGGGCCGAGCGGCTCGGGCAAGACCACGACCCTGCGCCTCGTGCTCGGACTGCTCGGTCCGGACGAGGGCGAGGTTCGGGTCCTCGGGACGGTGCCCAGCCGATTCACCGCACGCACGCGAGCGCGAATCGGCTACCTGCCGCAGCTCTTCGTGCTGTACCCGGAGCTCTCGGTCTGGGAGAATCTCGACCTGGTCGCGTCCCTGTACGGGCTGGGGTGGTGGAAGCGGCGCGGGCCGATGCGGCGCGCGCTCGAGCTGGTCGAGCTCTGGGAGCATCGCCGCAAGCCCGCGGACCAGCTTTCGGGCGGCATGCTGCGGCGGCTGGAGCTGGCGGCGGCGCTGGTCCACGACCCGGAGCTGCTCGTCGTGGATGAGCCGACCGCCGGCATCGACCCGATCCTGCGAGCCAGGTTCTGGGAGCATTTCCGCGACCTGCGCGACGGCGGGCGCACGGTCATCGTCACGAGCCAGTACGTGACCGAGGCCGAATACTGCGACCGCGTCGCCATGCTGGGTCACGGCCGAGCGATCGCCCTCGGCACGCCGTCCGAGGTCCGCCGCGAGGCGATCGGCGGCGAGATGGTCGACGTGGTCGCCGACGGGCTCGATCAGCGGGTGGTGGAGCTGCTCTCGCATCTGGAGGGCGTGCGGGAGACGCGGCCCCTCTCGTTCGCGGCGCTTCGCGTGACGGTCGACGCGGCGGGTGAGGCGATTCCCAGGATCCTCGCGCTCCTCGGTGCCGAGGGCGTGGCGGTGCGCCAGGTCCAGGAGCACCGCCCGAACTTCGACGAGGTCTTCGTTCGCCTGATGGAGCGGCACGGTGCGACCGTTGCTGAGTAGCCTGGCCGAAGGCGCGATTCGGACGGTCGGCTTCTTCCGGAAGGAGCTCGTCACCGTGGCGCGGCAGCCGCGGTTGATCGCCAGTCTGGTCCTCGGCCCCTTCCTCATCCTGATGCTGTTCGGGCTAGGTTACCGCGGCCCGCACCCGGAGTTTCGGACGATCCTCGTCCTGCCGAACGATCCGGAGATCGCCGACAAGGTGAGCGTCTTTCAGGAGGGCTTCGCCGGGGTGTTCCGGCTGCAGAACATCACGCACGACCGCGACCAGGCACTCGGCGAGCTACGAGCCGACCGTGCCGACGTGGTGGTGGTGGTCCCGGCCGACGTCTACGAGCAGATCGCCGCGGGCAATCGCGCCACCCTCGAGGTGATCTACACCGAGTCCGACCCGACCGCGAACGGCTGGGTGCGCTACTTCGGCGCGGTCCAGACCAGCGACTTCAACCGGCGCATCCTGACCGAAGTGCTGCTCCAGAGTAAGGGGCCGGCCACCCAGGCGCTCGAATACGCCGACCAGGCCCGGGCCGAGATCGATGCCGTGGAAGCGGAGATTCGGGCCGGAGACCGGGCGAGCGCGGCGGCGCGGATCGACCGTCTGGTCCTCGCGACCGAAGGCGTCCCGTTCGGCCTGATCGATGCGCTCGACACGCTCGGTCGCGCCGACGCGCCCGCGCCGGAGGACCTCCCGGAGGGGGCCATCCGCGCGGTGGAGTCCGAGCCGGCGACCACCGTGATCCGCGACATCGAGCGCGAGCTGGCGCGGCTCCGGGCCGAGCTC
>JALYGH010000581.1 GCA_030777205.1 Chloroflexota bacterium | reverse complement strand
AACCGACCCTCCGGCCGTGGCCCAGTTGGGCACGCTGCCCATCGACCGGGTGCCCAAATCGGCAAGACGCCAAAGCAGTGCTAGGCGGGTTTGGTATTACAGGGACGGCCGGATGTTCTGGTTGGCGCGGAAGACGTTGGTCGGGTCGTACGTCGCCTTGATGGCCGCCAGGCGCGAGTAATTGGCGCCATACGCTTCGCGCACCCGCGCATCGCCCTCTTCCCGCGGGTCGTTCAGGTCGTTGACGTAGACGCCTCCCGAGAGCTGCGGCCGCACGGCGGCGAAGAACTCCCGCGTCCACCGGACGTTGCGCTCGGTTTCGACAGGGCTCTCCCAAGCGGACAGGATCATGAAGTTATAGGGTGCGGCTCGGTGATAGTACGCCGTCTCACCGGGATCCACCCGCCCGACCGCACCGGCGTTGGCGGCGAGGACGATCGCCGTGAAGGGCGACGGAACGCTGGGAGCATAGTCGACAATCGCTTCAATCGCATCGTCGGTCAGGGTGCGGGTCAGTCCCGACTGCCAGTAGTTCTGACGGCCGTACGGGAAGCCCATACCGAGCAGCGCCTGCTGGGCAAGATAGGGCATTCGATCAACCATGTCGGCGATAGGCGACCCGAACGCCCGCAGCGGCGCGACGGCGCGCTCCCCTTCCGTAAGGTTGCCGCTGTAACAGAGCGCCAGTCCGGCGACCTGGATGCCATCGGGGTCGGTGAGGATGGCGGCGTACGTGGTCAGCTCGTCCGGCGCGCCGGCGATGAACTCCCGGTAAAAGCGCAGCACTTCCCGCACCTGGTCGAGCGGGTGCAGTACCATGCCGCCCAGGATGGTCGGGCCGACCGGGTGGAGCCGGTACTCGAAGGAGGTGACGACGCCGAAGTTGGCGCCGGCCCCGCGCAGCGCCCAGAACAGGTCCGGGTGCTCGTCGGCGCTCGCGTGCAGAAGCCGCCCGCCGGCGGTGACGACGTCGGCGGAGAGCAGATTGTCAACCGCGAGTCCGTATTTGTTCGACAGCCAGCCGAAGCCGCCGCCGAGGGTGAGGCCGGCGATTCCCGTCGTGTTGACGGTGCCCCCGACGGTGGCGAGGCCGAACCCCTGCGTTTCGCGGTCGAGCTCACCCCACACCACACCGGGTTCCGCCCGAGCCGTCCTGCCGTCCGGGTCGACGCGGATACTCTTCATCGGCGACAGGTCGATCATCAGGCCGCCCTCGACGAGGGCGTTGCCCGCGACGTTGTGGCCACCGCCGCGGACGGAGATCGGCAGCTCGTGCTCCCGCCCGAACTCGACGGCGGCGATGACGTCCGCCGCCCCCGCACAGCGGGCGATCAGCGCCGGGCGGCGATCGATCATCGCGTTCCAGATCGTGCGGGCGGCGTCGTAGCCGTCATCATCCGGCCGCAGTAACGGCCCCCGTAGGCGGGAGCGGAACGTCTCGACGGCGGCATCGGCGACTGGGATCGTGGCGACCATAGTGCAACTCCCCTCTCGACTCGTATGAGACCGGTGTATGATGGCGGTGCAGGCGTGGCCCCCCGCGCACCGCCATCGTAGCCGCGGCCGAATGGCGCGGTGCGCGGTTTTCGGCTCAGTGAGGGCTCAAAAATGGGTCACCATCGCCATTCACCTGCTGCACCCTCAGTCGCCCCCCGCCCGTATTGGAGTCAGGTCTTGCGGGCGCTGCGCGAAGTGCGGGGCATGACCCAGGATGGTTGGGCCGTGCAGCTCGGCTACAGCCGCGCCACGGTCAAGCGCTGGGAGGCCGGCGAGGCGGTGCCGTCGGCAGACGCCGAGGCGGCCATCCTTGCCCTGTGTCGCGAGAAGAACCTCTTCCGCCACGTCGCGCAGGGGCTGCTGACGGGCGTCCGCGTGACGCCGGAGTGGCTCGCCGACCAGCTCGCCGCCGCACGGCTGGGCACCGATCAGGGGTCGTCGCCGCCCCTGCCCGCCCGTTCGACACCACCCGCCTCCACCCACTACGCCCTCAGCGGCGACGTCGCCATCGCCTATCAGGTCTTCGGGTCTGGACCGCTGGACCTCGTCGTTACTCCGGGGGCGGTCTCACATCGAGAGCTGGATTGGGAGCATCCCGGTGCCGTTCGCTTCTTCGACCGCCTCGCCACTTTCGCCCGCGTGATCATCTTCGACAAGCGCGGGACGGGGATGTCGGACCGCGTCGCGGCCGGCACGCTGGAGGAGCGGATGGACGACATCCGGGCGGTGATGGACGCGGCGGGCGTGCGGCGGGCGGCGCTGTTCGGAATCTCCGAGGGTGGGCCGATGTTCCATCCTGTTCGCCGCCACCTATCCGGAGCGCACGCTGTCGCTGGTGCTCTACGGGGCCTACGCGAGTGTGGAAGGCACGGTCCGTCACCGGTTCGGTGCTCCGCTCGATCAGTTGTCGCAGCAGATCGAGCATGTGCGCCGGACGTGGGGCACACTCGACTCGGGCTTTCTTCAGGTGTACGGGCCCAGCGTGGCCGATGATCCCGCGCAACGGGAATGGTGGGCGCGGCACCAGCGCATCAGCGCCAGCCCGGGCGCCGTCATCGCCCTGATGCGGATGAACGCCGACATTGACGTCCGCCACGTGCTGCCGGCGATCCGCATCCCGACGCTGGTGCTGCACCGGAGGGACGAGCGACTCATCGATATCAGCCAGGGGCGATTCCTGGCCGAACGCATCCCGGGGGCGCGGTTCGTGGAGTTGCCCGGCATCGATCATCTGCCGTGGCTTGGCGACGTGCACGGAATTACCGGCGCGGTGGAGGAGTTCCTGACCGGCACGAGCCATATTCCCGAGGTGGACAGTGTGCTGGTCACCGTGATGGTCACGGCTTTCGTCAGCCCCCGCCAACGGGGCGACGCGTGCCGGCGTCGGCGGCTGGAATCTCAAGGTGCGCTGGTGCGCCGCGAACTGGCTCGCTACCGTGGGCGGGAGATCCGCACGGCCGGGGATGCTTTCATGGCCACTTTCGACGGGCCGGCGCGTGCGGTACGCTGTGCTCGCGCCATCCGGGATGCAGCGCGGTCGCTGGGGTTGGAGGCGCGTACCGGCGTGCATACCGGCGAGGTGGAGCTGCGCGGCGACGGCGTGGCCGGCCTGGCGGTGGATATCGGCGCCCGCGTGGCGGCGCTGGCTGACCCCGGGGAGGTGCTCGTCTCCGGCACCGTGACCGACCTGGTGGCCGGCTCGGGCCTCCAGTTCGCCGAACGCGGGACGTGCCGTCTGGAGGGAGTGCCCGGGCAGTGGCGGCTCTTCGTCGCCCAAGCGGAGGATGGACGGCTATGAGACCTGTAGACGCGGGGCCGGGTAGCACCTCGGTAGATCATGGGTGAGGCGGAGTGCGGCCGAAGCGAATCCTACCCCGATCGCTGCACGAGTTGCTCACCTGCCCGGCCTCCCCCGCACCCGGATCCCGAAGCAGAAGCCGGCGGGGCACCCCGCTGCTACCCCGTGGTCCGTCGCGCTCGCGGCCCCGGGCTCGCCGGCTGAGGCCCTCGCGATCGTCCGTGACACTTGCCCGGACCTCGCGGCGGGCGGTATCATGTGGGTCCGGGTCGGCGCGTTTCTACCAGCAAAACGCGTCAGCCCGTCTGGAGGAGTCGCATAGTCCGGTCTAGTGCGGCCGCCTGCTAAGCGGTTGCCCGGGCCTTAAACCTGGGCCGCGAGTTCGAATCTCGCCTCCTCCGCCCCGAGGCCCCCTCACTCGAGGGGGCCTCGCTTCGTGAGGCGCCCCTACGCCTGCGCCCCCTCGGTCCGCTCGGCCGCCTCTTCCGTGGCCGGCTCTGCGAGTGCGCCGCTCGTGACGACATGCGTCGTGCGGGCATGCTCGTCGCCGAGCTCCTCGGTCCCGCCTCCGGCGGGCTGCTCGCCACCCGTCGCGGCGCCGGCTGTCTCGGGAACTGGCTCAGGTCCGGTGTCCACCGCCACGCCCGAGCCGAGCCCCGATTCGTCGGCGACCTCAGTCTGGCCGACGTCCTCCACCCGAGCGCCTGCCTCCGACCAGGCATCCCCCTCGGTGTCCGGCGTGCCGGGCGCCGCGGCGCCCGCGTTGCCGATGGTGGGCTGCGCCACCGATTGGCCCGGCTCGACATCCGACATCGGCGCGGCTAAGGTCGCCCGTGGCCGCGCCGCCTGCCCCGTCGTCGCTCGCCCGCGCTGGCGAAGCACCTCGTACAGCACCACCGAGCCGGCGACCGCCGCGTTCAGCGATTCGATCTGGCCGGGCATCGGCAGGCTGACGACCAGGTCGCAGGCCTGGCGCACGAGCGGCCGCAGCCCCTTCTCCTCGCCGCCGACGACGATCGCGAGCGGCCCGCCCAGGTCGGCCGTCCCGGGCGTCAGCTCGGCGCGGGCATCCAGGCCAACGATCCAGAGCCCGGCCACCTTGAGCGCCTCGATCGCCTGCACGATGTTACCAACTCGCGCGATCGTCAATCGCTCGATCGCCCCCGCCGACGCCTTCACCACGGCCGGCGTCACGCCCACCGCGCGATGCTCCGGGATGATCGCCCCGTGCGCCACGACGGCCGCCGCCGTCCGCAGCAGCGAGCCAAAGTTCTGCGGATCCTGGAGCGTGTCGAGGACGAGGACGAGCGGTGGCGTCGCGCTCCGCTTCGTCGCCTCGATCAGATCCTCCAGCGAGGCGTACTGGTACGGGTCCGCCTCGGCGACGACGCCCTGGTGATTGAAGACCAGCTCGTCGAGGCGGCGACGCTCCATGCTCTGGACGGAGATGCCTCGCGCGCGGGCCTCGTCCACGATCTCGGTGATGACGGCGCCGTGCGCGCCGAGCGCCACCATGACGCGGCGGACCTTGCGCCCGGCACGCAGTGCCTCCAATATCGCGTTGCGGCCGAACAGCAGCTCACGGTCCGGGTTCGCGCCGAAGCCGGGGCGTTCGGGCCGCCCCGGTGGACCGGTCCGCGCGCCGCGGTCGTAGGCGCCCCCGCCGTAGCCACCCCCGCCGAACCCGCCGGATCGAGACCCGGGCGACGGACGCGGGCGCCGGTCGTCGTCGCGGAAGCCACGCCCGCCGCCCGGTGCGAACCCCGTC
>JALYGH010000580.1 GCA_030777205.1 Chloroflexota bacterium | reverse complement strand
CCAGCGCGGTCCCACCTTGCTCCATCATGCCCCCCTTGATCCTAGTGTCGCTGATCCTCGTGTCGCTCGCCGCCTCGTCGCGGCACTCATCAGTCTCGTCGTGCAGACCCCGTGCCCGCGCATCTCGCGCACGCGAGCCCCGGTCGGCTAATGGCCGCCCCCGCACTCGGTAGAAGCCGCGTCCCGTCAGACGGCGCGCCAGGCGCAGTCTCTTGTCGACAGATGACTGACACGCGAGGTGTAAGTCCAAGTGTAGTCCGGGCTGGACCAGGCTGACACGACCGCGCCGTGGGGGAGCGCACCAACGGGCTGAACTGTCAGCCAGCGGGCCGCCCGGCCGGTCATCAGACGCGGACGCGGTGTGTGAACGCCCACCCGTGTCCGGGTATTGACAAGATCGCCGGGCGTGCACACTATGCGCATAATACCAATTCCTCCGGAAACTGCCGCATATTCGTCGGCACACTGAGTCCGATGTGTCCGGCCCCTGGAAGCGTGGGGCCGCTCGTGTAACCCAGTTCTCGAATATGCGGCACCGCCCGCCGGGCTTGGTATAACGCGTATGGCACAGCTGAACATCACCATTCCCGACGAGTTGTACGCTGCCCTTCAGACGTGGCGCGGCCGCATCAACATCTCCAAAATCTTCCAGAAGGCCATCGCCAGGGAGATCGCCAAGCTCGAGGATCTGCCCAGGCAGGCCGCGGAGCTCGAGGTCATCGTCGACAGGCTCCGCGAGGAGAAGGCGCGGTCCGAGAAGGCGTACTTCGCCCAGGGGGTCTCGGACGGGATCACGTGGGCGCGCGGCGCTCCGTACCAGGAGCTCCGACTCTGGCGCGAGCCCGGGCGGCAAAGTGACTCGCGCTACTACATGGAGCGGATGGCAACAGATCAGCAACCGGACTCGACCACGTGACCGTGTCCTATTTCACCCTCGGCGACGAGCAGGCGGGGTGCTCACGATCCGGATGGCGCGCTCTCTGCTCGGCTGCACAGGGAGGTGAGACTGAGCCGAAACTTGTTCGAGTGTCTCGACTCAAGCGGACCGGTGCCGGAGCACCGGCGCGGTAGGCGGCTTCCGGCGGCGGGACACCGCCCGGACGCCGAGAGGAGCGAACCAGTGAACGACCCTAGCGCACCACGAGGTACCGGCCTGAGTCGGCGGGCTGCCCTGCGCGGCGCGGCCGCGGCGACGGCGGCCGTCGCCGCCGGCATGACGCTCGCCGGGCGAGCGACGCCCGCGCGGGCGCACAACATGCCGCTGTCCGAGTTCCAGGACGCCTACGAGGCGGCGGTTAGCCGCCCGGGCCTGCACTATCAGCTCTACCAGTTCCCGAACATCGCCAACCCGACCCTCTGGGACAACATCCGCAACGGGCTGAACGGCTCCGAGTTCTCCTACGGCCAGCCGCCCGGCAGCCTGCGGATGGTGGTCCAGGCGTACGTCTCGGGCAACATCGCCACCTACAACGACCTGATCTGGGAGAAGTACCAGCTCGGGGCCAAGCACAACGTCACGGACCCGCAGACCGGCCAGCCGGCGACGCGCAACATCTTCTACCCGCGCAAGACGACCGGCGGGGCCGACCTCCCGCCCAGCGACCCGCAGAGCTTCTACAACGACGCCGGCATGGCGGCGCTGATCGAGCGCGGCGTCG
This sequence comes from Chloroflexota bacterium, assembly GCA_030777205.1. GTDB lineage: Bacteria > Chloroflexota > UBA6077 > UBA6077 > JACCZL01 > JALYGH01. Next base: position 6,440 of record JALYGH010000580.1, on the reverse strand, counting down.
TCTTCCTGACTTGACACCAGACCATCCACGGACACGCCGGTCTGGCGGTCTCCGACAATCGCAACGCCGACAACCTGACCGCGGCCGAGATCGTGGACGAGATCATGGCGAACCTCGTCCCCGGCGCGATCGCCATCCCCGCGGCCGTGTTCGAGATCGTGCGGCTCCAGGAGATGGGCTACAAGCTCGTGGTGAACCACTGACGACTCCCAACTTGCCACAACCACCGGGCGACGGATGAGCGCCAAAGCAAGGAGGACATCCATGGCCAAGACCATCTCGTGCCGCGAGGTCGGCCTCTTCACGGATTGTGACGAGGTCATGCGCGGGGAAACCGACGACGAGGTCATGCGGGCCGCCGCGGCGCACGGGCGCCAGCGCCACGGCATGACCGACGAGCAGTTGAGCGACCCGTCGACCCAGCAGCAGATCCGCGGCTTCATTCGCGAGTCCTGAACTGGCGGGAGGAAGCAGCATGGCGACGTGGGGGCCCGCTACGGCGGGTTCCCAATGTCCCCACGGCGGGCGGGCTTGCGTCAGTCGATCGCCGTCCCTGCACCACACGACGAGCCCGTTCTCCTGGCGTGCAGGAATCCCTCGTGGGGACGGGCTCGCGCGATCGAGACGGCGGGGAACCGACCGGGAAAGGGGGAGGGTGACGACGGGAGGTGGGGGGCGGTGTGGGGAGTACACCGGGACCTCCACGCCGCCACCCCGTGGAGACGATACGGAAGTGCCGCGCCACCCCGCCTCGTACCTTTGGGCGACATCGTCATCCCCCAATCAGTCGTGGACTACTGTTCCCACCGCGGCGCCCCTGCTGTCGCCAATGACTGGGCCCGGCGCGCCGCACGACAACTGACCGTCCGGGCTGTCTGGCCATCAAGGCTAGCGCACCCAGAATCCGAGGGCTATAATCGAGTTGTAGGCTGTATTGGAAGCTCTTCGCCGGCCTGGGGCCCGAGCGCCCTTCGACCCCGCCTGCAGGTGTCAGGACCGTTCTCGCGGCGCCGATGAGGCGTCGCGTTTTTTGCGGTATACCAGCCGACCCTGGCGGGACCTGATCCGGACCGTTCAGACGCCGCGAGAGCAGGGAGAGAAAGATGGCGCAACGCGATGACCTGGTGATCCGGGTGGCGGGCGAAGCTGGCGAAGGCGTCTTGAGCACGGGCCAGATCCTGACCCTGGCCGCGGCGCGGGCCGGGTACGCGGTGCTCACGGACTCAGTGCCGCCGGCCGAGATCAAGGGCGGCCATTCGCTGTTCCAGATCCGCCTGGCCCCGCGCCGACTGCGCGCGCGCGGTGACGTAGTGGACATCCTCCTGGCGTTCAACCAGGAGGCGTACGATCGGAACATCAAGGAGCTGCGCGACGGCGGCCTACTGATCTACGACTCCGGCGAGCTGACCCCGCCGGAGAACACCGGGCGTTACCAGCAGCACGCCCTGCCGCTGACCGAGATCGCCAAGAAGGAGCTCCAGTTCGAGCTCGGGAAGAACGTCGTGGCGGTCGGCGCGCTCGCCGCGCTGTTCGGGCTCGATCCGGAGCACATCAGGCAGCTCCTCCACCAGCGCTTCGCCCGCAAGGGCGAGGACATCCTCAACAAGAACTACGCCGCGCTCGACGCCGGCATCGGGTACGTCGAGCGCAACATCCCCGGGCGCGGCGGCCTCCAGGTCCGGCCCGGCGCGCCGAGCGACCAGCCGCGGATCGTCGTCGCCGGCAACCAGGCGATCGCGATGGGCTCGATCGCGGGCGGCTGCCGCGTCTACGCCGGCTACCCGATCACCCCGGCCACCGACATCATGGAGTTCCTGGCCGCCGAGCTGCCGAAGGTCGGCGGCGCGGTCGTCCAGGCCGAAGACGAGATGTCGGCGCTCGGCATGGCGATCGGCGCGTCCTACGCCGGCAAGAAGGCGATGACGGCCACGTCCGGCCCCGGCTTCAGCCTGATGGTCGAGCTGATGGGCCTGGCCGGCATGGCCGAGATCCCGGTCGTGGTCGTCGATGCCCAGCGCGCCGGCCCCTCGACCGGCATGCCGACCCGCCAGGAACAGGGCGACCTGTTCCTGGCCGCGACCGGCGGCCACGGCGAGATCCAGCGGATCGTGCTCGCCCCAGTCTCCGTCGCGGACTGCTTCACCCAGGCGGTCAACGCCTTCAACCTGGCGGAGCAGTTCCAGATGCCGGTCGCGCTCCTCACCGACACGATCCTGGCCGTCCGCACCGAGAGCATCCCGGCACCGGACTTGTCCAAGCTCGAGATCGTCGACCGCGCGACGCACACGAGCGGCAACGGCGCCGGCTCGAACGGCGCCGGCGGCCCGGACGTAGAGAGCGGCTACCGGCGCTACCAGCTCACCGAGAGCGGCATCTCGCCGATGGCGATCCCCGGCACCGAGGGCGGCCAGTACGTCGCGACGGGCCTGGAGCACAACGAGGCCGGTCGCCCGCGCTCGGACGCGAGTAACCATCGCGCGATGACCGACAAGCGCTTCCAGAAAATGGAGCTGGCTCGTCGGGCGGCGCCGCCGGCCCACGCCTACGGCGACCCGGAGGCCGACATCGGCATCCTCTGTTGGGGCTCGACGTTCGGCATGGTCGTCGAGGCGATCGAACGCCTGGCCGAGAAGGGCATCAGGGCGGCCGCGCTGGCGCCGCGGATGGTCTGGCCACTGCCGGACCAGCAGCTCGAGCCATTCCTGAAGTCCAAGCGCGTGATCCTCGTCCCGGAAATGAACTACAGCGGCCAGTTCGCCGCCCTGCTGCGCGCCCGCTATCTCTGCGACATCCGCTCCGTGACCGAGTACAGCGGGGCCGCCTTCGAGGTGTCGCGGCTCGTTCAGGAGATCCAAGGAGTCGTCCAACATGCCCGCTAACACCGCCACGCTCTTGCCCCTGGAGACGTACAAGAGCGACGAGAAGCCGACCTGGTGCCCCGGGTGCGGGGACTTCGGCGTCCTGAACGGCCTGTACAACGCGATGCGCGCCCAGGGCCTCCAGACCAAGGACATCGTCGTCGTCTCGGGCATCGGCTGCTCGAGCCGCTTGCCGTTCTTCGTCGCCAGCTACGGCTTCCACGGCGTCCACGGCCGGGCCATGCCGATCGCCACTGGTATCAAGGTTGCCAACCCCGAGCTGAAGGTGCTGGCGATGGGCGGCGACGGCGACGCGTTCGCCATCGGCGGCGGCCACTTCGTCCACGCCGCCCGGCGCAACCTCGACATCTGCTACGTGATCATGGACAACAACATCTACGGGTTGACCAAGGGGCAGACGTCGCCGACGAGCAACGTCGGGTTCGTGACCAAGACGACCCCGAAGGGCACCCCGGATCGGCCGATCAACCCGCTCCAGCTCGCCGTCGCGGCCGGCGCCACGTTCGTGGCCCGTGGCTTCTCTGGCGAGCCGAAGGAGCTGGCCGAGCTGATCGTCCAGGGGGTCCAGCACAACGGCTTCGCGGTCATCGACACCTACAGCCCGTGCCCGACCTTCAACAAGGTCAACACGTTCAAGGCGTACCGCGACCAGGTCGCCGAGCTGCCGGCCGATCACGACCCGTCGGACATGGCCCGGGCGCTGATGGCGGCCGGCTCGGAGGACCCGCTCTACCTCGGCGTGATCTATCGGCAGGAGATGGACAGTTTCGAGGACCACCTCGCGGCCCAGCGGACCGGTGCCGAGGCGGACGCCCCGAAGGTGATGGCCGACCTGTTCAAGCGCTACGCGTAGTCGGCCGCACCACGCCGTCGCAACACCACACGAGGGCCCGCCCCGGTACGTGGGGCGGGCCCTCCTCATGCCCCGCCTCTGAGTGGCCGACCCGGGCGCGCTACCCGATCGTGATGCCGATCTCGTGGGCCAGGTCGGCGAACTGCTGGCGGGTGATGATGATCCCGCGCAGCTCATCCCGCTTCAGGTTCATGCCGGTCAGGATGGCGCCGCGGAAATCCGTGTCGGAGAACTTCGCCTCGCGGAAGCTCATGTTGCTCACGTCGGCGTCGACGAACGACGCTCCGGTCAGGTTGGTGAGCGAGAGGTCCGCCTCGACGAGCAGGCACTTCGTGAACTCCACGTGCGAGAGGTCCAGGCCGCGGAAGCTGGCGTAGGTCAGGTTGCATCGGGAGAACGTCAGCCCGGTCGTCGTCTCGGCCTCGTCGAAGGCGGCGCCGAGCAGCTTGCTGTCCTCGAATCGGGTCGAGAACAGGTTAGCGCCCGCGAAGCTGGTGTTCGACAGATTGCAGTCGCGGAAGGTGGCGGCGTTCAGGCGGGCGTTCGTGAAGCGCACGTTCTCGAACGAGCACTCGGTGAAGAGGCATTCGGAAAGGTCGGCCTTCGAGAAGTCGAGACGGTCGAACACGATGCGCTCGTATTCGGCGCCCTGCTCCAGGGCGGCCACCTTGGCCTGCTCCGCGATCCGTCGTTTCGGCGCCACGTGCCCCCCTCAGGTCGCAGTTTCGTGTGTCACTGTCTGTTCCTCGGGCCGCCGAGGCCGGGCCCGCCGGGGTACCATGCCACCGAGGCGTCCGTCGACAGGCGACGGTCAACTCGACATAACTTAACGCGACAAAGGGAGACCCAGAGTATGGCTAATCGCTCCGCGGACGAGCTCCGCCTGATCACCGAGCGAATCTTCACCGCCGCCGGCGCGCCGACCGAGACGGCCCAGGAGATGGCCGAGGCGCTGGTGGGCGCCAACCTGGCCGGACACGACTCGCACGGCGTCATCCGCATCCCGGCCTACCTGAACCAGATCAAGGAGGGCGCCCTCGACCCGGCCGCCCGCCCGGGGATCATCAAAGAGACGGCCACGACGGCGCTGGTGGACGGCAAGTGGGGCTTCGGTCACGTCGCCGCGAAATACGGCACCGACGTGGCGATCCGCAAGGCGAAGCAGTCGAGCACGGCGGTCGTGTCGATCGTCCGCTGCAACCACATCGGGCGGCTCGGCCAGTGGGCGAGTCAGGCGGCGGCCGAGGACGTGGTCGCGCTGGTCGTCGTCGGCGGGGGTGGCGGATCGTCGCGGATGGGGACCGGGACGGCGGCTCCGTTCGGCGGCGCCGAGCGCGCGCTTTCGACCAACCCGATCGCCATCGGCATCCCCGGCGGCGAGACGCCGGATATGCTGGTCGACTTCGCGACCACCGTCGTCGCCGAAGGCAAGCTCCAGGTGGCCCGCGCCAAGGGCGCGCCGGTCCCGCCCGGCGCGATCCTCGACAAGGACGGCCGGCCGACGACGGACGCCAACGACTTCTACAACGGCGGGGTGATGCTGCCGTTCGCCGGCCATAAGGGGTACGGGCTCTCGATGTTCGTCGAGATGCTCGGCGGCGCGCTCACGCCGGGCGACGAGTACAACGGCGACGGACGGCGCGGCGGTGCGGTTGTCTGGGCGGTCGATGCGTTCGCCTTCCGTACCAGAGAGTCGTACGAGCAGAACGCCGACTTCGTCCTCCAGCGGATCAAGCGGATCAAGCCGGCCCAGGGCTTCGACGAGGTGCTGCTGCCCGGCGAGCCGGAGATGCGTTCGGCGCAGGCCCGCCTGACGGAGGGAATCCCGGTCGCGGACACGACCTGGGAGCAGATCGTCGAGGGCGGCAAGGCGGTCGGCGTCGACGTGGAGGCACTCGTCGCGGGGGCACGATGAGCCGCGTCAAGATCGTCGTCCCGGACGACTTCCCGATCTCCTATGGCAGCCCGGACCACCCGGACCTCGCCCGGCTCCGCGACTACGGCGACGTGGAGACGTTCACGACTCGCTTCGCCGACCGGGCCGAGTTCTTCTCGCGCATCAGAGATGCCGACGTCGTCATCAACGTGCGGGCCTACTCGACGTTCGACGACGAGGCCCTCGCCCTAGCGCCCCGGCTCAAGCTGATCTCGATCCAGGGGGTCGGGACGGACAACGTCGACCTGGCGGCCGCGAAGCGGCGCGGCGTGACCGTCACGAACACGCCCGGGGTGAACTCGGTGTCGGTCGCCGAGCTGGCGATCGGCCTGATGCTGGCCGCCGTACGGGCGATCCCGCTGAGCGACCGGCGAATGCGCGAAGGGATCTGGCAGCACCCGCCGTCGTTCGAGCTGCGCGGGAAGACGCTCGGCCTGCTCGGGCTCGGCGCGATCGGCTCGCACGTCGCGCGGCTGGGGGCCGGGCTCGGTATGGAGGTGATCGCCTGGAGCTGGAGCCGGGACCCGGCGCGCGCCGAGCGACTCGGGGTCGAGCTGGTCGAGCGCGACGAGCTGTTCCGCCGGTCCGACGTCGTGTCGGTCCACCTGCGGAACACCCCGGAGGCGCGCGGCAGCGTCGGCCGCTGCGAGCTGGAGCTGATGAAGCCGACCGCCGTCCTGATCAACACCGCCCGCGCCGCGATCCTCGACCAGGACGCCCTCGTCGAGGCGCTGCGGAGCGGCCGGATCGCCGGCGCCGGCCTCGACGTCTA
>JALYGH010000579.1 GCA_030777205.1 Chloroflexota bacterium | reverse complement strand
GGACGGTCACGAAGATGCTGCTGGTGATCAGCACGGTCGTCGGCAGGGCCAGCGCGGTGTGGACGAGCGCCACCGCCCAGAGCGTGTCGTACAGGCCCCAGTTGATGAACGTCACGGCCAGCGGGATCGACAGGATCACGATCGGGAAGGCCCGCGTCGTCAGGATCAGCACCTTGAATGCGTCGCGGCCGCGGAACGCGTAGCGCGCGACGGCGTAGCCGGCCGGCGCCCCGAGCACCAGCGAGAGCACGAGCGTGATCAGGCCGACCATCACGCTGTTCCAGACCGACGCGATGACCCCGCGCGAGTTGAGGAAGAAGAGCAGCGTCTCGGTCGACAGCTCGGTCGGGATCAGCGACTTCGGGAAGGCGAACAGGGCGGCGCGCGGGCTGAACGCGGCGATCGTGATCAGGTAGATCGGCAGCAAGACGAAGAGGGTCAGCAGGACCGCCAGCCCGTACAGCGGCCAGCGGCCACGGCGCCGCCGAACGGCCGGCGCGACGACGTCGGAAGCGGCGACTGCGGCCATCTCAGACCCCGAGCTGTTCGTCGCGCACCCGCAGCGCGCGCAGGTAGATGCCCGTGTTCACCAGCGAGAAGAGCATGATCAGCAGGGCGTAGGCGGCGGCCACGTTCGGGTTGCGGAGGTCGCCGTACCAGCGGTACGCCTCGCCGGCCAGGACCGGCAGGTTGCGACCGGCCAGCGCCAGCACGACGGCGAACGCCTGGAACGCCAGGATCGTGCGGATGATCAAGGCCACCTGGAGGCTCGGCCGCAGGAGCGGCAGCGTCACCTTGGTGAACCGCGCCCACGGCCCGGCCCCGAACACCTCGGCCGCCTCGCCATAATCCTTCGGGATGACCTGGAGGCCGGCCAGCAGGATCACCATCACGAGCGAAGTCGCCCGCCAGGTCTCGGCGAGCGCGACCGCCAGGAACAGGCTGACCGGGTGCTCGTAGCTCAGGAACGAGAAGCCGGTCTCGCTCAGCCCCAGCCCGACGATGGCCGAGTTCAGGTAGCCGCGATCGGTGAAGATCGACAGCCAGACCAGCCCGGCCGCCAGGTCCGAGATCGCGAGCGGGACCGCCCAGGCGTACAGGAACAGCCCCGCCCCGCGCAGGCCGGACATCAGCAAGAGCGACATCGTGAGCGCCAGGATCACCTGGGCCGGCACGACGACCGCCGTCAGCAGCAGCGTGTTGCGGATCGCCTCCCAGAACGCCAGGTCCGACGTCATCCGCTGGATTGGCTCGACACTCCAGGCGCCATTGGCGCCCTCGAACGCCAGCAGGAGCGACTCGACCATCGGCCAGGCGAAGAAGACGGCCAGGAAGATGAGCGTCGGCGCGAGCAGCAGGTACGGCGCGATCGGACGTCGGCGCCGCCTGATGATCGGCGCCGGCGCCTCCAGCGCGGCGCTCGGCGCGACCGTGTCGTGGGTGGCCGCGAGCTGGCTGCTCATCGCGCTAGGCTACCTTGCAGGGCCCGTCGCTCGGCGGGTCCGGCGGCCAGCAGGCGGCCTTCGTCTCGTCCATGATCCCCTGGAGGATCGTGGCCTGGTCGGCCAGGACCGCCTCGACCGGCTCGTTGCGGAGGACGATCTGGGTGAACGTGTCGAGGTAGACCTTGTTGAACTCGCCGTTCTTCGCCCCGAGGCCGACCGGCAGGAGCGACGGGACGGCGTCCTTGGCCGTGGCTTGCTTGGCGACGGCATCGGCTTCCAGCCGGACCCCCTCCGGCAGCTCCTGCGGGATCTGGGCGTTCGTGACCGGGAAGAAGGCCAGCTCGCGCAGCGTGGCGACCTGCGTCTGGGGGCGCGTGAGATAGTCGATGACCTGCTCGGCGCCCTCGCGGTTCGGCGCGCCCTTTGGGATCGCCAGGCCGGCCAGGACCGGCATGAACCCGCGGCCGCGCGGGCCGGCCGGCGCCGGCACCATCACGAAGTCGTTCGGGCGGTCCCGGGCGGCGCCGATCAGTCGCGCCGTGTGGTCCCAGGCGACCCAGACCTCTTCGGCGAGGAGCGGCTCCTGCATGAACTCGTAGTTGGTCGACTGCGGGTTGACGACCTCCCAGAGCGACTTGAACTCGGTCCACATCCGCGTCGCCTCGGGCGTCTTGAAGCCGGCGACGCCGGAGGATCCGGTGTAGGACGGGTAGAGGTAGCCCTGGAAGAAGCGGTGCATCAGCCCCTTCGGGCCGGCCGGGAAGCCGACCAGCCGCTGGTTCGTCGCCCGCTGGATGGTGGCGCCCCACTCGCGGACCTGGTCGTAGGTCAAGGCGTTGACGTCGGCGCCCTGCGGTAGGTGCTGGAGCGCTTTCTTGTTGATCGCCATGACGTACGTCGCCTGCATCCAGGGCACGAAGTAGTGCTTATCGCGGCTGGTGTAGCGAGCCAAATCGACGAAGGCGCCCGGGAAGCCGCGGTCGTTCAGGCGGTTGATGAGCGGGGTCAGATCCTCGAGCTGGTCGGCCTGGACGAAGGGAGCGAAGTCGCCGTGCAGCCCGCCGAGCAGGCTGATCGTCACGCGGCCGGCCCGCTGCTCGGCGATCAGCCGGTCGTTGAACGGTCCGGGGTCTTCGGGGATGTAGTCGACCGGCACCGGGGAGTCCTTGAGGACGACCTGGCGCATCTTCTCCTGCTCCTCGATCGGCTTGAACTGAGAGGAGAAGAAGACCAGCGGGCCGCTCGCCTGGGCGGCCGGCTTGGGGTCGGTCTTGGCGGCCGGCGCGGTGGTGGCCTGAGCGGCCGGGGCCTGGTCCGGCTTTGGCGCTTCGGCCGCCCCCGGCTTAGAACCACCACTGTCGGTCTTGCCGGCCGGTGCGGCGCCGGGGCCGCCGGTGCTCTGGCCACAGGCGAGCAGCAGCAGCGATGCCGTACCGCCCAGCGCTTGAATGACGAAACGCCGTCGTGTCATCGGGGCCTCCTTTGGTCCCAGCTTCGGCCCGGGGCCTGGCGAGTCAGGGAGAGCTCGCGGATGAGCCGACCGCTCCGGTGAGCGCCGAGTCTTCCGCGGCGGACGACTCCTCGGGAGATGGATGATTGACCGATGCCTGTCGCATGGATGACTGGCGGACGATCAGCCGCGTCGCGAGCACGACCCGGGCCGGCTCGGTCCGCCGGCCGACGATCGCGTCGTGCAGCAGCTCGGCGGCGACCCGGCCGATCGCCTCGCGCGGCTGCTCGACGGTCGTCAAGGGCACACCGGCGTAGTCCGGCGACCCCAGGTTATCGAAACCGACGACGGCCAGGTCGTCGGGGATATGCAGCCCGAGTCGGGAGGCCGCTTCGAGCACCTGGAACGCCACCATGTCGTTGACGGCGAAGACGGCGTCCGGCCGGTCCGGTCTGGACAGGTACTGCTCGAGCACGAGCAGATTGTGGCGAGCCGCCTGGTCCTCGGAAGGCCAGCGGAACAACCGCCGCAGCTCGCGACAGGTCGGGCCGATCACCGATGGACGCCCGCCCTCGGTCGCGAGCTGCTCGAGCGCCAGCAGGTAGCCGGCCCGCCGCTCGGCGATGCTCGACGTGCCGAGGTTGTTCGTCGAGACGAAGCCGATCCGCTGGCGCCCGACCCGCAGCAGGTGCCCCACCGCCTGGCACGCCCCGACGATGTTGTCCGCCACGACCGCGTCGACTTCCAGCTCGGGCAGGTAGCGATCGATCAGCACGACCGGCAGGCCGTCCGCCCGCAGCCGGCGTAGTAGCGGAGCGTTCGATGCCCCGTCGACCGGGTAGAGGATCAGCCCGGAGACGCCCTGGCCGACCAGGCGCCCGATCTGCTCGGCCTCCTGCTCGCGCCAGTCGCCCGAGCCGCCCAGGAGCAGGGAGTACCCGGCCTCCCGCAGCCCGCCCTCGAGCCCGGCGAGCATCTCGGGCACCCGCATCCGCGCCACGTCGGGGATGACGACCCCGACGAGCCGGCCGTCCG
>JALYGH010000578.1 GCA_030777205.1 Chloroflexota bacterium | reverse complement strand
GACCATGGGCCGGCTCACAGGCTCCAGCACGTGCCGCAGTTGCGGCACGGCGGCGGCGGATCGGACGAGTACAGCCGCTGACGGAACTGGCGGTAGCGTTCGCCGCTCCAGACCGCGCCGATGCCATCCTCGAGGAAGTTCCCCAGCACGTAGCTCTCCTGGGGCGCGTCGGTGAATGGCGCGATGCAGCAGGGGAGGGCGGTGCCCCGGGCGGTGACGTACACGAGCCGCAGCGGTCGGCTGCAGCCACGCCAGGGTTCGCGCGCGGGCGGATGGTCGATCAGCCCGGCCCGCGGGCTGACCCCGCCGGCGCCGCGGAACCGCACACCGAGCCTGGCGGCGCGCCGCTCCGCCTCGGCCAGCATCGCGTCGACCTCGGCCGGACCGACCCCGTAGACGCTCTGCTCCGCCGTGGCGAGCCCCTCGCCCCAGAACGTCATGCGCTGGAGGTAGACCTCGTCGACGCCGACGCGCGCGGCGATGTCGATCACGTCGGGCAGCTCGGCCAGGTTCTCGCGCAGACTCGTGACCCAGAACGAGAGGCGAGGCGTGTCGGCACGTTGCGCCCGCTTGGTCTCGACCATCGCGGCGACGTTGGCGATCACGCGCTCGAAGGCGGGGATGCCGCGGATCTTGAGGTAGGTCTCCGGCGTGCTGGCGTCGAGCGACACGCGCAGCTCGTCGAGCCCGCTCTCGATCAGCTCGACCTGGCGCCGCCGCGTCAGCAGCGCCGCGTTGGTGTTGAAGACGACGTAGACGCCGCGCCCCTTGAGGTGGGCGATCATTGCCGCCAGGTCGCGGTTGAGCAACGGCTCGCCGACGCCCTGGAGCACCGCCCGCTGCAGGTCGGGTAGCTGATCGACGAGCGACATGAACTGCTCGATCGAGAGTTGACCGGCCTCCTCCATCGGGCTGAACGTGAGCGGGCACGTCTGGCAGCGGCTGTTGCAGCGGTTGGCCACCTCGAAATACGCCTCGACCGGTGACGATAGTGGCGTCTCACTCGCGGCCAGTTGCGCGATTCGCTCGTGGCTGGAAGCTGCGTCGGTATATCCGCCCGTCGACATCAACGGATGCCGCCAGCGTCGTCGACGGCGAGCGACGGAGACGGAACCCAGGTCGCATATCGAACTGCCGAGGTCACCAGCTTCCAGGCAGCGCCGAGGCTGCCGCGGACGGTCCCCGACACTTTCGAGCGCCCCGCGAGTCGCGGTCGGTACTCCACCGGCACCTCGGCGATCCGAAGCCGGGCCCGCACCGCCTTCACCAGCATCTCGACCGTCCAGCCGTAGGTCCGCTCGCGCATCTCGAGCGCGCCGAAGCGTTCAGCCCGAACCGCCTTGAACGACGGAAGATCGGGCAGCCGCCGCCCCAGGAGCGCCCACAGGGCGAGCAGCACGAGGCGGTTGCCGGCTCGGGCGTGCAGCGGCAGGGCGTCGGGATACCGGGACATATCCCGGCAGCCGAGCACGAGGTCCGCCCGGCCTGCGAGGATCGGCTCGAGGACGCGCGGCAGCTCGCTGGCGGGGTCCGAGTAATCGCCGTCGATGAACGCCAGCACGCCGGCCCCCCGTTCGAGAGCCACCCGCGCTCCCTCGTAGCAGGCGGCGCCGTACCCCGGGCGCGGCTGGACGAGCGGGCAGGCCCCGTGGCGCGCGGCCACCTCGGCGGTCGGGTCATGGCCGTCCCCGACCACGACGAATATCCAGCGCGCCGCGTCCGGCCCAAGCTCGGCCAGTACTGCCGCGATCGAGTCCGGCTCGTTCAGCGCCGGGATGATGACCGCTATCGAGGCTTTATTCATCGATTGGAGGCCAGACCGCCGAGGGTGACGCGCGGGAACTCGACGTAACGTACCCGTGCTGCGTCGCGCTCCGAACCGGGGAGCGCGACGGGTTCCGACGGGCGATGATCAGGTGTCGCGGTTGACCGGCTCTCCCGGACGGTGTTGAGAAGCGGTTGAGGTGCCGACCACGCGTCACGTACACGCACGCCGCGATCATAGTCGACGAACGCGCCGCACGTGCTTCGGGGAGCCGGCAGGCCGCCGGAGCATCGGGGGCGGCCGGCCTAGCGGAGCGCCTGGACGACGAAGCGATCGAGCACGACTTCGTTCAGGTCCCCACCGACGAACACGCCCACGGCGCCCATGTCGAGCGTGGGGTCCTCCACGGTGGCCACGCTCATCCCGTTGACCTGGAGTGTGAGCCGCGGGCCTACCGCGAGGACGCTCAGCTCGTTCGGCTCGCCGCCGGGCCGGACGGCCTCGCGCCGCGTCCAGGGGAGCAGATCCACCCAGCGATCCGTCTCGCGCCGCCAGATCCCCACCTCGCCGCGGTCGCCGACCTCCAAGACGTAGTACCGCCCGCCCTGGTCGAGCGGCGCACCCTGCGCGGGCCGCTGGTCGCGGATGATCAGCCCGTACCCGCCACCGGGCGGCCCGCCGACCTTGCGGAAGGTGCCCGTCACGACGACGTCGCTGAGCGGCTCGGCGATCGGGGCCTGGATAGCGACGTACTGCCCGGGATGGCGGGCAACCAGATGGTAGACGTCGTCGGCCACCCACGCGACCGAGCGCGGGTCATCGGGCCAACCGGCCCGATTGTCGTCGAAGCTCTCTTCAAGGACCGTGCGCGGTGCAGGCGTCGATGGCGCGGAGGCGACCGGAGTCGACGTGGAGGCTGGCGCAGCCAGCGTGGCGGTGACCGGAGCCGGCGCGGAGGTGGCGGGAGCCGGCGCGGAGGTGGCGGGAGCCGGCGTGGCGGTTGACTCGGCAGCAAGAACGGCCACCGCGACCGCGGTAGCCCGGGGGGGTGGCGAGGCTGCGGCTAGGACGGGGCTCGGGGACGGACTCGGCATCGGGGCGGATGCCGGGATGAGGCCGCCGCTCGTGTCCACAGTGGCGGAGATCGCGGGGGGCCGCGTCGCTTCCGTCGGTATGGCGGCCGGCTGCTCCACGTAGGGTCTGACGAACTGGCCGAGCACGGTCCCGGCCACCACGGCCAGGCTGAGGGACACGATCCAGGCCGCGACCCATATCGCATTTGTACGGCTCATCCTCGCGCCTCGCTCGTCGTCAACCCCATCCACGGTCGGCCCGCGACGATGACCCTAGAGCAGCCCCGGCCGGGTGGACGCAGGTTGCTCGGGCGGCCGGGCGATCGGACGAGACGGGCTGAAACGCGGCGAACTCGGAATGATGCCGTCAAGCTAGCACCATCTCGCAACCAATTCCAGCCGGGACGCGCCGATGGATAGCCAAGCTGGCTCGGTCGGCCGCCGTGGCGGCGGAACTGCCCTGTCCGAAGCTGCATCGTAATCGGAGCTGTCGCGCCGGTCCCGACCTCCCAACTCCTATCATCCATGCGTGCAGTTGACTGGGCATTCACGATTCCACCGGAATTGGTCCGCACGACCGGGTCGAAGTAGGTCGCTCACTCCGATCCCCGGTGGGGTGCGCGAGGCGGCCTCGATTGGGAGCCAGCGGCGCATCCGGACGTCCGACGAGTCTGGCCACCCGGCGGTCGTCCACGAGGTGTCGAGGTGAGGCGTTCGGTCGTCGTAGTAGGTAAGCCGCCGCGCCCCGGTGCGGCTAAGACCCGCCTCGTGCCGCCGCTATCTGCCGAGGAGGCGGCCGACCTGTATCGGGCGTTCCTCCAGGACACCGTCTCGATGGCGCTCGGCCTCGGGTGGGAAGACGTGACCCTGGTCCATCCGGCCGATCCCGGCGCCGACGCCGAGTTGCGCGCCCAGTTGCCACCAGGGGTCCGGTTGACGTCCCAGGTCGGGGCGGGGCTCGGAGCCGCGCTGGTCGGGGCGTTTCGAAGCCAGCTCGCCGCCGGATTCGGGCAGGTCTTGCTGATCGGCAGCGACAGCCCGAGCCTGCCGGTCCAGCTCCTCCTCGCCGGTGCGCGCGGTCTGGAGACCCACGACCTGGTCATCGGCCCGAGCTCGGACGGCGGCTACTACTTGATCGGGATGACGCGGCCCCACATCGGGGTCTTTGAGCGGATCACCTGGAGTACGGACGCCGTCTTCAAGCAGACGATGGAACGCGGGCAGGAGCTCGGGCTGCGGACGCTCGTACTCCCGGAGTGGTACGACGTCGACACTGAGGCGGAGCTGGCCCGACTCCGCGATCATCTGGACTCCCTTTCCCCGAGGATCGCCGTCGCGACGCGGACCGTCCTGGCCCGCCTGCCGCGACATGACCTGGCCTGACTCTCGAATCAGGCCGACTGCGCCCGGACCTCGAGCGAGTGCCAGCCGGATGAGCCGTCCGGCTGCGGCAGGCTGAATGGCTCGATCTGCAGCTCGCCCGTGCCATCCGTCGCCCGCGCCATCAGGGTCAGGCTCTCGCCGGCCGGCAGGGTGAAGGCGCCCTCCCAGCGAACCCAGACGTCGCGGCCGGCCGGACGCTCGATGAGCTCCGCGACCCGCCACTCGTCGCCGCCATCCGCGCTGAACTCGACCTTCCGGATACCTCGGTCGCCGGCGTAGGCGATGCCGGCGATGCGATGCTTGCCGGGCGGCAGGACGGCGTCCCGAGCCGGTGTGTCGATGCGCGTCATCGTCTTGACGATGCCGTGCTTGCTCCAGTTTCGCTGCCCGTACCAGTCATCGAACTCCTGTCCCAGCGGACGTAAGGCGACGACCCACTTCGCGTTCTTCATGCCATAGCGCCCTGGCACGAGGATACGGGCCGGATAGCCGTGCTCCCGCGGCAGGGGGCGTCCGTTCATCTCGTAGACCAGGAGCGTTTCGGGGTCCATGGCCACCTCGATCGGCAGCGCGGTCGTGAAGTCGTCCGCCGCGATGGCCATCAGGGACGAGACGCCGGGCTTCAGGCCGCCTGCCAGGGTTAGGACGTCACTAAGCCGCGCGCCCTTCCATTGCGCCGTGCTGATCAAGTCGCAGCCGAACGGCGCAAGCTCACACTTCGTGACGAAGTTGCTGATGCACTCGAGGGTCTTGTTCACTTCCACCGGCGGCAGGTTTCGGAGGCTCCGGTAGTCAACCTCGATCGATCGCTGAACCTCGCCATCGACCCGCAGCCGCCAATCTGCGAGCTGGATGAACGGATCCCCCGCTGCGTTCTTGCTGACGATGTAGAAGTCATCGGTGCCGGTAATCGGCTCGGCAAGCTGGCCCGGCCTGCGTCCTGATGCAAGGACGACACCGTCCTTGTCGCGCTCGAGCGGTCGGACCGGCTGGGGCTGGAACTCCTTGTCCGGCTCGATCGTCGGG
>JALYGH010000577.1 GCA_030777205.1 Chloroflexota bacterium | reverse complement strand
CTGTCCCAGAGTCCCAACGCCACCATCCCGTTCTCGGCCGACTGACCGAGGACGCGGTGTTCGCAGACGCCGGGCTGCCGGCTCAGGAATGCCTGCCCGGGGTGTTGGACTCCGGCACCTGCCCCTGCTCCACTTCGAGCAGGGGCGGCTGCATCGGATGCACGATCATGACCGTGTACAGTGCTCGACGCTCCCGTGGCTTGGCAGGGTCACCGACCACGCTGCTGTCTCAATTGCCGGCCGGCTGAGCAGTGGGGAAATGTCCCAAGATCCCCCGTTTCGTCCTGGCGACCTCAGAGATCGCGGAGCGTGGGGGAGCGAACGGCCATGACGAGGACGATGAAGGAGCCAAGCAGTCCGGCCCCGACCACGACGGCCGGCGCGCCGAACCAGTCGGCCAAGACTCCTTGGGGCAGCGACCCGAGCGGTACAGCCCCCAGGTCATAATGTAGATGCTCATCACGCGCCCTTGCAGCGCGTCCGGGGTGGCGAGCTGGACCAGCGCGTTGTTGATCGCCAGGTAGATCGCCTGGTCCACGCCGATGAGGCCCATGAGCCCGATCGAGAGCGGGAGCGACGTGCTCCCGGCGAAGGCGACCAGGAGCAGCGCGAAGACGGCCACCCGTGGCGGTGGGGAAGCAGGGGCCTCAAAGCCCATTGTCCACGTGACCAGGGGATTCTGGGCGTCCGGCCAGTTTCTTGGTCCGGACCGCCCGGTTCCGCTCCGCAGTCCCTTGGTCATGTCACCACCGCGGCGAACAACGATGGCGGGTCCGAGCGAGTCACGGGAGCCGTAGTTGGCTTCTCGAGCACGATGGTACCTGGCGCGGAGGAGCGGCCGAGACACCGAACCAAGCCCGGTGAGGGAGGGTGAGTTCACGAGGTCCTGGCGACGGGTACGGGTCGGGTACAGTGCTCATCTGATGGTGGTCACGCCCTTGATCTTCCTGGTACAAGGCCGGACATGACGGTCGTCAATGCTCCGCCGTAGCAGGAGCCAGAGGGGCGATCGAGGAGTTGGCGAGGACGACGGCCCCGGGCGCCCCGCGCCGAACCGCCCTCGACAGATGGCGATGTGAACCGATCCGGCCTGTTCTGGGGGACCGAAGTCCAGGAGGCGATCATGAACAAGGGACGCCGAGCCAAGATCGTCGCCACACTCGGGCCGGCCACGGATGCCGAGGGCATGCTGGAGTGGCTCCTGCTGGCGGGCGTCGATGTCGTCCGCCTCAACTTCTCGCACGGCAGCCATGCGGAACACGCCGAGCGCATCCGCCGGGTCCGAATCGCGTCCGAGAAGCTGGGACAACCAGTCGCGATCATGCAGGACCTGCAAGGGCCCAAGATCCGCACCGGCAGTCTGGTTGGCGGCAAGGTGGTCGAGCTCCGGCCCGGCGCCGAGCTGCGCATCACCACCCGGCCGGTCGAGGGCACGGCCGAGCGCGTGTCGACGACGTACGAGGCACTGCCGCGCGATTGCCGGCCGGGCGACACGATCCTCATCAACGATGGACGGATGCGCCTGACCGTCCTCGAGAGTAGCGCCGACGAGGTCCGCGCGCAGGTGGTGGATGGCGGGCCGCTCGGCGAGCACAAGGGGATCAACCTGCCGGGCGTGGCGGTCTCGGCGCCGGCGCTGACCGAAAAGGACAAGGAGGATCTGGCGTTCGGACTGGCGCAGGGCGTGGACTACGCGGCGCTCAGCTTCGTCCGCGAGGCGGCCGATCTCCAGCTGGCGCGGACATTCATGGAGCAGTGCGGCGCGAGCGTACCGCTGATCGCCAAGATCGAGAAGCCGCAGGCCATCGCCCAGCTCGACGCAATCATCGCCGCGAGCGACGGCGTCATGGTCGCGCGCGGCGACCTGGGCGTCGAGCTACCTGCCGAAGACGTCCCGCCGCTCCAGAAGCGGATCATTGGCAAGGCGAACCGCCGCGGCATCCCGGTCATCACCGCCACCCAGATGCTCGAGTCGATGATCTCCGAGCCGACGCCGACCCGGGCCGAAGCCTCCGACGTCGCGAACGCCATCTGGGACGGGACCGATGCGGTGATGCTCTCGGCCGAAACGGCGGCGGGCGCCTTCCCGGTCGAAGTGGTCGAGATGATGCACCGCATCGTCATTCGGGCCGAGGCCGCCGCCCGCCGCGAGGACATCGAGGACGGCCGCCGCATGAGCGATTCCCGTGCGATCAGCCACGCCGCGCGCTCCCTGGCCGAGAACCTCAACGTCGCGGCGATCGTCGCCTTCACGCGGACCGGGCGCACGGCGCACCTGCTGTCGCGGGACCGGCCGCGGGTGCCGATCTACGCCTTCACCCCGACTCCGGCGGCCTACCGTCGGCTGGCACTCTGGTGGGGGGTCACGCCGATCATGGGGGAGTTGCCGGCCCGCGGCGAGGCGCTCATCGAGGAGATGGAGGCAATCCTGCTAGAGCGCGGGGCCGTGGTCGGGGGCGATCGACTCGTCATCGTGGGCGGCTTCCCGTTCCGCCGAGGCGTCCACGCCAATTTCGTCAAGCTCCACGCGACGAGTCCCCGCCGGTCGGCCGTTGCGACCGTCGAGTCCCGGGTCGGCGAATCGCCCCCCACGGCGCCGAACCGCAGCACCGAACCGACGAACCCGAACCAGTCTGAACCCTAACCCGAGCGCGAGCTCGACTCGTGAGGGCAGGCCATGCCGGTCGAGATCAGCGTTGGCCCACCGACCCTGACCATCAATCAGGGCAGCACGTTCATGGTGACCGACCTGAACGGCGAGATCACGACCGAGAGCGAGCAGGGCGTCTTCGCCGGCGACACGCGCTTCGTCGGCCACTGGAGTATTTCAGCCAACGACCGGCCGTGGGTCCGGCTCACCTCCAGCCCGACGGCCTACTACGCCGCCCGCATCCACCTCACGAACCAGGCGTTCGCGACCGAAGACGGGGAGGTGCCGGCCGGCACGCTCATGCTCACCATCGGCCGCGCCGTCAGGGAGGGCATCCACGAGGATCTCGACCTGACGAATCACGGCCTCCGGCCGGCCCGATTCAACCTGGAGATCGTGCTGCGCTCCGACTTCGCCGACATCTTCGAGGTGCGCGCCCATGCGTTCGTCCGGCGGGGCCGCATCGTGACGCGTTGGCGCGAGGCCGCCCGCGAGCTGGAGACGACGTACGCCCGCCGCGACTTCCGTCGGCGCTTCGCGTATCGCCTGCAGAACAGCGGCTCGCCAGGGCGCTACGCGAATGGGCGGATCACCTTCGAGATCGACCTCGCGCCCGGCGCAACCTGGCATTCCTGCTGTTACTACGTCCTCACCCAGGGCGAGCGCGTGAGCGCTCCGGAGCGCGACTGTCAGCACGAAGCCGAGGAGACGGCTCTCGACTGGCTCCAGCACCAGTGGCAGGACGAGGCGACCGGGCTGACGTCCGGCAATGAAGACGTGTACCGGCTGTACCGCCAGTCGATCGAGGACTTGGGGGCGCTGCGCCTACCCGATCATGACTTCGCGCTGGACGTCTGGCTGCCCGCCGCCGGCGTGCCCTGGTTCGTGACGATCTTCGGCCGCGACAGCCTGATCGTCAGCCTGCAGTCGATGTGGGTCCACACCGGCCTGGCGCTCGGCGCCCTCAAGAAGCTGGCGGAGCTCCAGCCCGACGAGATGGACGACTGGCGCGACGCCGAGCCCGGGAAGATTCCCCACGAGATTCGGTTCGGCGAGCTGGCGCACTTCAAGACGGTCCCGCACACACCGTATTACGGCACGGCCGACGCCACCGCGTTGTACTTGATCGCGCTCCACGAAGCCTGGAAATGGCTCGGCGAGGATACGATCCTGCGCGAGTACCACGATGTCGCCGAGCGCTGCCTCAATTGGATCGATCGCCACGGCGACCTGGACGGCGACGGCTTCCAGGAGTTTCGGACCCGCTCCCCCAAGGGCTACGAGAACATGGGCTGGAAGGACCGCTGGGATGCCGTCGTCTACCCGGACGGCAGCCAGGTCAGGCCGCCCAAGGCGCTGTGCGAGCTCCAGGGCTACGCCTTCGACGCCTGGATGCGGATGGCGGAGGTGTTCGACGCGCTCGGCGAGCCGTCGCGGGCGGCTGAGCTGCGCAGGAAGGCCGCCGAGCTGCGAGCGCGCTTCAAGGAGCGCTTCTGGTGCGAGGACATCGGCTTCTATGCGCACGCGCTCGACCCGGACAGGTGGCCGGTCCGCACGGTCACGTCGAACGCCGGCCACTGCCTCTGGAGCGGCATCGCCAGCCCCGAGCACGCCGCCCGCGTCATCCAGCGTCTGCTCAAGCCGGACATGTGGAGCGGCTGGGGGATCCGGACCCTCTCCACCCGCAACCCCGCGTACAACCCGATCTCGTACCACCGGGGCTCGGTGTGGCCACACGACAACGGCATCATCGCCCTCGGCTTCCGGCGCTACGGGTTCGCGGCCGAGGCGGCCCGGATCGCCCGCGACATCTGCGAGGCGGCCAGGTACTTCGTGAGCTATTGCCTGCCCAAGCTGTACGCCGGCCTAGAACGCCGGCCCGGGACGTTCCCGGTGCAGTATCTCGGGGCGAACGTCCCACAGGCGTGGGCCGCCGGGACGGTCTTCCACCTCCTGCAGGCGCTGCTCGGCCTCCAGGCGGACGCCCCGAACGGGCGTCTCTTCGTCGATCCCGAGTTGCCGGCCTGGCTCCCCGACGTGACCCTGCGTGGGGTGACCGTCGGCAAGGCCATGCTCGGGGACCTCACGGCCGCCAAGGCGACGCTCGACCTGCGCTTCTGGCGGGAGGGCGAGCGCACGCGGTGGGAGATCCTGGCCCAGGAGGGCGAGGGCACGGTCGAGCAGAAGCCCTGGCGGCCCTGGGTGCTGGAAGGGCGGCCGGGCTGAGCCGCTCGTGGCCCATCAGCGGCGCGTTCGCTCAGCCATCCGTTCGGCAGCGCAGCACCATCACCGTCAGGTCATCGGGCAGTGGCTCGCCGCCCGGCGCCAGGGCCACCAGCCGGTCGACGATCTCGAGCGCGCTCGCGGCGCCATCGAGCCGCTCGGCGAGCACGGACGGGGAGAGCGCCAGGTCCGGGCGCGCATCGACCAGCCCGTCGCTATAGATGATCATGGCGTCGCCCGGGCATAGGGTGGCCGAGCCCTCCTGGTAGATGACGTCGGAGAGCACCCCCAGGGGCAGGCCGCGTGGCTGGAGCGCTTCGACCGTCCCGTCCGCGCGGTGCAGGAAGGTATGGCCGTGGCCGGCGTCCACGATGTCGACCCGCGTGGCGGCGATGTCGGCCTGGGCGTGGAAT
>JALYGH010000576.1 GCA_030777205.1 Chloroflexota bacterium | reverse complement strand
TCGCGGCTCTGGCGCCAGACCGAGCTGCGCGTCGGCAAGGTGGTCCTCGACGGGACGGCGCAACGCTTCGTCCGGGAGGCGGCGCGGGGCGAGATCCGGATCATCGCCCACGACACGGACACCCACACCACCGACGAGTACGCCGCGAAGGAGGCGGAGCAGCGCCGCTGCAGCCACATCCCGGCCGAGGCCCCGGTCCTCTTCCTGGAGGTCACCGTCCCCGACGCCTCGGAGTTCGCGCCGGACCTGGTGGTCACCGGCCACACGGTCGGCCCGCACCGCGTCCTGCGCGCCCGGAGCGCGGCCGTCCCGAACGCGATCGCCGCCTTCCTGCTCTACGTGCGCAACACGACCGGCAAGGTGCCGCACGCCTACTTCGAGTGGAGCGAGGGCAACCCGCTGGGGCACCTGGCGCGCTACGTCCTGTTCGGGGAGGGCGACATCGCCCCCGTCACGCACGAGGTCCTGCGCGAGGCCGAACCGATGCCCGAACGCCGGCCCACCTGCCACGTCGCCTAGCGCGCTTCGCATGTGGAACGCCGGCTCGTCGGCCATCGCGACGCCTCGCAGTGCTCCGAGTCGGACGCAACGCAGCACCGGGCCGACCGAGCACCTCCTACGACTGTCGCGGGGGCGTCATGGGCCTCGTCATCATCCTGCACCTCCCGCTCGTCCTCATCCGGCAGCTACCGGCCGCCCGCGGCGAGGAGGACGAGCACGGGTGTCGCTGCGCACCGGTGATGTGCGAGTCGTGCGAGGCGGCCCTGGCGACGGCCGGGTGACGGCAGCCGGTCGGCCCTACGCCGCGCGCCGTTCGTGATGGCGGCGGGAGCGTATCCTCAGCCCGATCGGCGCGGCATCCTGCTCGTGTCAGGCGTGCCCGCCCGGTGCCGGGCGGCCGACCGTCGCGCTGCCGGGCGGCCCTGCGGCGCTCGGCCGGGTGAGGACGGGGCGTGAATTGACCCCGTGTGATGCGAAACCTCGTCCCCAATCCCGGCGCCGCCCCGGGCCCACCTCCCGGCGCCGGGATTGGCGCTGCTACGGCTCAGTCACGGTCCCGGCTCCGCGCTGCCGGCGATGGCGATCCTGGCCATCGTGCGTGTATCGTAGGCACTGCCAACTCGACCGCGGCAGGAGAGTCGTGTCGGAACGTGCCTGGGCGGCGATCATCGCGGTGTCCCTGAGGCGGCGCTGGTCCGCGCGTGCGAGCAGGCTTAGGCGGCCTGCTGACGCCCCTGCCCTGGCTGCATGCGGGACAGGAGCGCGAAACTGCGGGAGGGACGTGCCCGACGACTCACGCAGTTGCCAGAGTGGCGCGACGGCTCACATGGCGACCGGGTCGCCGACTCGGCGCGGCCGTCCGGCCCGCTCGATCATCTTTCCGACGACCTGCTCGTCGCGGTGGCCGGCCCGGCCGCGCGATCGATCTATCCCGCGGGCCGCGGAGTCCCGAGTCGCGCGTGCGAGGTCCGGGGTGCTGCGTCGTAAATGATCGCCTCCGCGCCCCCGCCGCCGACGGCACACCTCCCCCAGTCGCACGTCCGACTCATTGTCGAGGCACGGCGCGCGCCGCGCGGCGCGCGCCTCCTTCGGGAAGTGGCGCCGTACCTGGTCCTGGTCCTGTGCTGCGTTGTCCTCTTCCGAGACGGGCTGTTCGGGGATGCGGTCTTCTACCAGCGGGACACCGTCCTGTTCTATCAGCCGCTCGGGCGATGGGTCGCCGACCAGCTCAAGGCGGGTCACCTGCCGCTCTGGATGCCGCTGATCTTCGGGGGCTACCCGATCTTCGCGGACGGCGAGCTCGGCATGCTGTACCCGCCGAACCTGATCCTGCTGACACTGGTCCCGGCCCAGCTCGTGCTGACCGCCGGGCGGGCGCTCCACCTTTTCCTGGCCGGGGCGTTCATGCTCGCGTTCCTGCGCGTCCTCGGCGTCGGACGCTGGGGGGCGCTCGTCGGCGGGCTGGTCTTCGCCTTCGGCAGCTTCTTCATCGCCCAGCTCCAGCACGAGAACCTGGTCCGGAGCGCCGTCTGGCTGCCGCTGATCCTGCTGCTGGTCGAGCGCGCGCTCCGGGCCGGCGGCTGGGCCCGCCAGCGTCGGCTCGTCCTGGCCGGCCTCACGCTCGCCGTGGCCGCCCTCGGCCTGCACGTCCAGCCGATCGCGATGACCCTGCTCGCGCTCGGCCTGTATACCACCTACCGCCTGGTCGTCGGGCCGATCCCCGGGCCGGCCTGGGAGCGGTGGCTGCTGCTGGCCTGGGCGCCGACCGTGGTCGCCGGGATCGGCCTGGCCGTGGCCGCCGTCCAGTGGCTCCCGCTGTACGAGCTCGGGCAGATGTCGCATCGCGGGCCGGGCTTGACCTACGAGCTGGCCGCGACCTATCCGCTGCGCTGGCAGAACCTGGCCACGGTCGTCTTCCCGTACCTGTTCAGGATGGAGAACGGCCTGTGGGTCACCCTCTGGGAGCGCTGGGAGACCTTCCTGTACGTCGGCATGGCGCCGCTCGGCCTGGGGTTGCTGGGCCTCCTGCTCACCCGACGACGGATCGTCGCCTTCTTCGTCCTGCTCGGGCTGTTCGGCCTGGCCGTCGGGCTGGCCGACCAGAGCCCGCTCAACGTCCACCGCCTGCTCTGGAGCCTGCCCGGCCTCTCCTCGCTGCGCGCGCCGGGCCGCTTCGCGTACCTGGTCGTCTTCGCGAGCGCGGGTCTGGCGGCGTTCGGCGTCGATTGGCTAGCCTGCCTGCGGCGACCGTCCCGGCTCGGCATCGCGGCCGGCGGGGCCGTGCTGGCCGGGGCGGCCGGGCTCGCGGGGCTGGCCCACGTGCTTCGGATGCGCCTGCTCGCCGATCCCGTCCGCTGGAAGGGGCTGATCGACGAGTACTACCTGTCCACCCCGCACGAGTTCGGCTGGCTCGACGCCGCGATGGTCTACGACCGTCTCGTCGCCGGCCTGGACCTGGCCGAGCCGCGGACCGCGCTGAGCCTCGCCCTGCTGGCGGCGGGCGGACTGCTGATCGCGGCCTGGTCCCGGTGGCCGGGGCGCGCGGCGACCTGGGCCGTGGCGCTGACCCTGCTCGTGGCCGGCGACCTGCTGCTCTTCGCCCGGGCGTTCCACCCCCGGGCGCCGCTCGCCGAGCTGGTCCGGCCGGTGCCGATGGCCGAGTTCCTGGCCCGAAGCGACCCCCGGCGGGCCCTGGCCGACTCCGCCATCGTCTCGCTCGAGCCGAATCGGCTGCTGCACGCGGACGTCCCCGCCGCGGCCGGCTACAGCTCGCTCCAGCCTCAACGGCACTACGAGTACTGGTCGAGCGTCGACCGCGCTCACAACGACCTGCTCGACCTGTGGGGCGTCGACCGGGTCGTCGTCGAGGATCCTCCGTCCGACGTCGCGACCGTCGACGGGGTCGTGTACCGGCCGCTGCACCCGCTGTTCAGCGGCGCGGCCTACAACCGCACCGGCCTGGCCCGCTTCGCGATCGAGCCGTTCCTGACGGTCGAGGTGCGCGTGCTGGCGACCCTCTCCCACAGTGTCTTCCTGGAGGACGGCGACGCCGCGGCCGAGGTGGACCTGATCGGCCGCGACGGGGCGCGCCGCACGATCACCCTCCGCGCTGGCGACGACCTCGCCGAGAACGCCTACGAGCGACCGGACGTCGCCGCGCTGGTCCGCCACGCCCGGGCGCCGGTCGCCGCGACCATCCCGGACCTCGACCCGGCCGGCCGTCCGACTCGCGGCAACCTCTACCGTGCCGCCGTCCGGATCGACCCGGTCGACGTCGTCGGCGTCGAGATCCGCCACCTGCTGCCGAGGGGCCAGACCCGCGTCTACGGGCTCGGGCTGGTCGACGCGGCCGGGTCCGTCCGCTCGCTGCACAGTGCCGACCGTGCGAAGTTCCGCCCGATCCACCGCGACGGGCGGCTCGTGGTGCTGCAGAACCTGGAGGCGTTCCCGCGCGCCTACGTCGTCCCAGACGCGGTCGCCCACCGACCGGGCGCCGAGGGGTCCGCACTGTCGCGGCTGACCCTGGGGCCGTTCGACGCGGCCCGCCAGGTCCTCCTCGAGGATGGCCCGTTCGACGAGATCCCGCTGGTCGAGCCGCGCCGCGAGCCGATCGGCGATCCCGGTGCCCTGCCGCTGGCGGCCGAGGTGATCGCCGACTCGGGCGACCAGCTCCGGATCCGGACGCCGGATGGTCCGGGCGGCTACCTCGTCCTGACCGATACCTACCACCGCGGCTGGCGTGCCCGGGTCGACGGCGCCGAAGCGCCCGTCTACCTGGCCAACTCCCTGTTCCGCGCGGTCCACCTGCCGCCCGGGTCGCACACGGTCGAGTTCGTCTTCGACCCGCTCTCGCTGCGCATCGGCCGCGCCGTCAGCCTGGCCACGCTCGCCTTTTGCCTGCTGGTCCTGGCGACGTCGATTCGATCGGTCAGGCCCCGTCGCCGCCCCCTTTCCTAACGGAAAGAGTCCTTGTACACGCCGGGAGCAGGCCGCCCTACTCATGCTGGTCGCCTCTGCTGTCCGCCTGGACGTCGGGCTCGCGCATTTCTTGCACCGTCGACGACAAAGAGGCGGCCGCGACGCAGCGTGGACCGAGCGCGGAACACGCTGAATCGTCGGATCGGGATGATCGACGCCGTGGAGCAGGCCGGAGATCGGCTGCGGTATGGCCTGCACTACGACGAGGAGCCGCGGGACCTGTTCCTCGCGATGCCGGGGCACTAGGGCGCGTCGCTCCCGCCGGAGCCGGTCGAACGGGCGTCGCCGGCGCACACGCACGTAGCCGGCGCACACGCACTCGGCGCGGACCCACACCTACGACCACGAACACATATCGGAGCACCACTCGGTGATCCGATGACCGAGTGGGAGCACGGGACGTACTGGCACACCCACGAGCACAATCATGCCAGCCTGCCCTACAGCCACGATGACGAGGAACGGGGGCATGATAAGGAGGCGCACGTGCACGACCACGCGGCGCCGATTCAATCGCCGGCGTGGCCGAGGGCCTGGGCGCGCGATGCCGTGTGCCGGTGTGCGGCGACCGTCGCGGTACGGCCCGTGCTTTGTGTTCATCGTCTTCTGCGGCCGCATCGTGCAGTCGCCGTGAACCACGAGGCAGTCGAGGTCGACGCGCCGGGTCAGCCGGTAACTGTCGCGCGACCGGGCGTCGGCGTAGAAGTCGTAGCCGAGCTGGACCACGTCCCCGTCGGTGTCCTCGGCGATCGAGCCGTCGGCCCGTCACCGCCGGATGCCCGCGCCTGACCGTGCCGCGAACTGTGGCGGCTCCAAGTCCGGGCTCCGGCGTCGAACCCGGCTGCGCAGGCCGCGGTCGGCGAGGCTCGTCGGACAATGTCAAGTCAGGGCATCAATTGGAAGCCGGCCAGCGGGCGTGGTGGCGGCCGGCATCTTCGTGAGTGACCCGCCTATATCCCGACGTAGGCGAACATCATCGTCATGCGCGAATGTGATCCCCCGTGCGGGTAGTGTCAACGCCGCGGGAGGCCGTCATCCCGCCCGTGCTCCAGCAGGCCGCGGCCGGTGGCGATGGCGACGGCCTGGGCGCGGTTGTCGGCGCCCAGGCGGGTCAGGATCGCCGTCACGTGGTACTTCACCGTCCGCTCGCTGATCCCGAGGGCGCGGGCGATCTGCTTGTTCTGGAGGCCGTCGGCGACGAGTCGGAGCACCTCGCGTTCCCGCTCGGTGAGCGCGGGCTCGGATCGCCGTCCCCGGCCGACCGCCCCCACCACCAGCGCCGCTACCCGTGGCGCGAGGTGCGAGCCGCCGGCCCGGACCTCGCGGATCGCGCGGACGATCTCCTCGACCGGTGCGCCCTTGAGCAGGTACCCCGACGCGCCCGCCTCGAGCGCCCCGAACACGCGCTCGTCGGTGTCGTAGGCGGTGAAGACGAGCACCCTCGTCCCGTCCGTTCCGGGCCCGGCGGTTGTCGGGCCGTCGCCGCCGGTTCGGTCCGCGCCGCTCGGGCGCTCGTCCCGCCCCGCCCCGACGAGCCGCGGGATCGCCGCGACGCCGTCCAGTCCGGGCAGCTCCAGGTCGAGCAGGACCACGTCCGGGCGGGCGCGGGCCGCGAG
>JALYGH010000575.1 GCA_030777205.1 Chloroflexota bacterium | reverse complement strand
GACTCCCCACGTCCTCCTCGCCCCCCGCGCTACTGGAGCTTGCCGCGGCCGACGATCGGCCAGGCTACCTCGACGATGCCCTTGCGAACGCCGTACAGCGTATCGTGCAGGATGACGGTGTTGTCGGTGTAGCCGACGTACCACTCGAGCTTGTCGCCGACCCGCACCGTGTCGTTCGGCGCCTCCAGCTCGATCGTGCCGTGCTCGGCCGAGAACTTCGCGGCCTTGACGCCGTCGATCCCCTTCGGCTCCGGCAGCGCCGAGGCGGTGCCGAGCGACTTGAAGCCGGCGTCGGTCACGATCCGCGTCGGCGCCGCGCGGCTGATGACCGTCGCCAGGACCGTCATTGCCATCGGGTGATCGATGTTCATCTGGCGGCGGTAGACCAGGTCGCCGTAGATGCCACCGCCGGCCTCGATCTCGGTCACCCCCCGCACCCGCGAGGAGAACGGGTAGGTGCCGGTCCCGCCGCAGGAGACGATCTCGACCGGCAGCCCGGCGGCGCGGCACTGCTCGGCGGTGTCGAGCAGGCTGCCGACGGCCGCCTCGATAAGTCGGACCTTCTCCTCCTCGGGGGTGACGCGAATTGCGTGGCCCTCCCAGGCCATCAGCCCGACGAAGCGGACCCCCTCGCGCCGGTCGACCTCGATGGCCAGCGCGACCGTCGGCGCGCCGGGCTGCGTGCCGACCCGCTGGAGCCCGATGTCGACCTCGACGACGGTGCGGAGGCGGACCCCGTACTCGCGGCCGGCCCGGTCGAGCATCTCGACGTGGTCGATGCTGTCGACGACGGCGATCGGGTCGGCGTACGACGCCAGGCAGGCGAGCCGGGCCACCTTCTTCGGCCCGACGACCGGCCCGGTGATCAGGATGTCGCGGATGCCGGCGGCGGCCATCACCTCGGCCTCGCTCAGCTTGGCGACGGTGACGCCGTGCGCGCCGGCCGCGAGGAGCTTGTGGGCAATGGCCGGAATCTTGATCGCCTTGGTGTGCGGGCGCCAGCCGACGCCGTACTCGCGGAAGGTGCCGGCCATCCGCTCCATGTTGCCTTCCAGGATGTCCAGGTCCACGATGAGCGCGGGCGTGTCCAGGTCGGTCACGCGAGATCCGACGGCCATGTCACCCTCCCCTTCGCCGGCGCCCCGACGATCCGGAGCGCGCGTCCTGGCATCAGGGTACCCGCGCGGTGGCCGCGCCGCCAGTGCTTGCCGCGCGATTCGGCCCTCCCGCGGGATGGCCACCGGGCCCGGGCTGAGCATCACCTATCCCAGCGGGTAGATGCGGCGGGCGTTCCCGGAGCAGGCGAGCCGAGCGATCCGTTCGGCCTCGGCAACGGTGCAGGCATCGTCCGCGAGCCAGGCGGCAAGGGCGCGAGCCAGGGCGCGGCGGAAGTGGACGGCGCCGAGGAAGTGCAGCTCGGCGGCTCCGTAGCCGTCCGAGCTGTAGAGCAGCTTGGTGAACGGCGCCCCTTCCAGCGCCTCG
Organism: Chloroflexota bacterium; assembly: GCA_030777205.1. Lineage (GTDB taxonomy): Bacteria > Chloroflexota > UBA6077 > UBA6077 > JACCZL01 > JALYGH01. The sequence goes on along the minus strand of JALYGH010000575.1, from coordinate 1,051 downwards.
GCCAGCAGCCGCCCGGCCGAGGCACCCGCGAACGTCAGCGCCAGCCCGAGGTCCAGGTAAACGCGCGGGAACATGTCGGCGAGGTACGCCGCCTCGCGGTGGTAGGGGTAGCAGTGGAGCAGCGTCACCGTCACGCCCAGGTCTTCGAACCGGCGCAGGAGGTCGGTCAGGAGGCTCGGGTTGGTCAGGTGCAGCGTCAGGTCGGGATCGCCGTAGCCGACGTGGACCTGAAGCGGCAGCCCACGCTCGCGGGCCAGCTCGGCGCCGGTCCAGATGGCGTGGCGCAGGACGGCCGGCTCGGCCAGGCGCGGCGGGGACGGTGCCTCGCCACCTCGTGCAGCCCGCGTGACGCCGGCGAGGCCCTCGGTCGCCGCCGGGCCCGGGCGGATACTCGCGTCGACGGCCCGCAGCCAGCGCCCAACTCCGGCGACGACCTCGTCGCGCGACGGCGGCGCCGGGTCGAAGGCGAACCCGTGGCGATAGGCGACGATCGTCTTGAGCCCGACGGCCTCGGCCGAGCGCGCCCGCAGCAGCTCGGCGTAGGCAGACGGGTACGCCTCGGCCGTCACTCCACCCCGCGCGACCTCCTCCGCGACGGCCTCCAGCCGAACGATCTCCCGCGTCGTCGCGCCCGACAGGTTGGCCATCGCGGCCGAGTCAGCGATGTCCCCGGCCCGGAGGCCGCTGTCGAGCAAGAGAGTCGCCGCGCCGGTCGCGCGCAAGAGGCGGCGATTCACCGCCGCCGCGCCCAGCTCGAGCCGTCGCGCCAGGTACGCCTCCGGTGACGGGAACGGCGGCAGGTCCAGCAGCGGGGCGCACCAGCGGCGGATGGCCAGCCCGACCGGCGTGTCCCAGCGGCTCGTGCCCGGCGCGGCCGGGTAGGTCGTCTCGGCGATCCAGCCCTCGAACGCTTCGGCCGAGGGCGGGTCGTTGGTGCGTACTCCGTGGCAATGATGGTCGAGCAGCGGCAGGCGATCGATGGGCTCGGCGAGGGCGGCGGGGACGGCGGGCATCGGGCGACTCCGGGCGAGGGCTCGCGGCAACTATGGCC
>JALYGH010000574.1 GCA_030777205.1 Chloroflexota bacterium | reverse complement strand
AGCAGGTTCTCGCCGGCCGCCCCGGCCGGCGGCCCGGAGCTGGCGGCGAGTCGGTCGGCGTAGCCGCGCTCGACGGCCTCGCTGATGGTGGCAATGTCCTGAACGGCGTACCCATCCTCGAGGTGGCTCAGGCGGTATGGGGCGAACGCGACGACCCGACCGCCCTCCAGCGCGATCGACGGGGCCCAGCCGGTATGGGCGCGGACCGGGGCGAGCAGCTCGCCGACGCGCGCCCGGACGAGCGCCCAGTCGGCGTCGCCGGCGGCGGTGTCGAGGCGGCCGGTGGCACGGAACGCCGCCTCGCGGGCCAGCAGGCCGGAGAACCCGGCCAGCTCGCGGCCGAGCAGGTCGACCACCGGCGTTTCCGGTTGCCGCCCGGCCAGCGCGCGGACGGCGTCCCAGGTGTCCCGGGCGAACGGATCGAGGCGGTCCTGGCTCGGCGGCGGCTCATAGCGACGGTGGGGGAGGATCGGGCGCGTCGGGTTCTTCTCGGCGCTGGCGCGGCGGAGCGCATCGAGGATCGTGCCATCCTCCGAGACGAGTACCAGGTTGCTGCGCCGGCCCATCACTTCTATAATCAGCGAAACGTCACGGAGGTCGCCTCCGTCGTCCCGCTTGGACACCCGAAGCTCGAGCACACGCTCCAGGGATGGCTGGTCCAGATCATCCACGCGGCCGTCTCGCACGTACTTTCGCAGGAGCAGGAGTAACGGTGTGACGGTGTCGGAAGCGCGCGTAGCTCGGTCCGACGTGAGGCAGACGCGCGCGGCGTGCGGGTCCGTCGAGACGAGCAGCGTGCTCCGCTCCCCGTGCCCGTACAGCTCGAACGCGACGGTCCACTCGTCGACGAGCGTCAGCTTCTGCACCCGCGCACCGACCGCGCGAGCGCGCAGCTCGTCGGTAACGGCGTGGAGGGTGAGCGCGTCGAACGAAAGGGTGGGCGTGGCGCGCGTGGGTCTGGCCAGGGCGGACTCCAGCGTCGGGCGGGCCGGCCGGTGAGCGGAGTGCCCCGAGCGAGGCGGATCGCCGCGGCCGACGTCGTCGGCGTGGATAGTATAGCGAGCGACCCGGACGCCGCCGCCCGGCCGGTGCCCGTCCCCGAGGAGCTCGACCCGCGTATCCCGAGCGAGCCGGCGACCGGCATCCTGTTCGTCATGTCCGGGCCGAGCGGGGTGGGCAAGGACACGATCACGAAGGCGCTGCGCGAGCTTGGCGAGGAGGGGCTGCCGCTCGGCTTCTGCGTCACGGCGACGACCCGTCCCCCGCGCCCCGGCGAGATCGACGGGCTCCACTACCACTTCCTGACCCATCCGCAGTTCGCCTACCTGAAGCGGCTCGGCGGCTTCCTTGAGGACGCGTGGGTCCACCAGCAGGGCGACCGCTACGGCATCCCGCGCCGAGCCATGCGGAAGGGCCTGCGGAAGGGCTACGACGTCTGGGTCACCCCGGACGTGAAGGGCCACGACACGCTCCGCCGCGAGCTGCCCGGCCTGGTCTCGATCTTCCTGATGCCGCCGGACATCGACTCCCTGATCGTGCGCCTGGCGCACCGCCACAGAGTGGACCCCGACCTGCTGCGGGCGCGGTTCCACGACCCGGCGTACACGGACGACCTGGTGGAGCGCCTGCGCAACGCCGAGCGCGAGATGGCCCGCGCCGATGAGTTCGACTACATCGTGACCAACGAGGACGGCTCGGCCGGCCTCGCCAGGGCGGTCGAGGAAGTCCGGCAGATCATCCTCGCGGAGCGCGCCCGCGTGCCGCGCCGCACTGTCACCGTCTGACCCGTCCGCGCGACAGTTCGACCAACTTGACCGGTGGCGAATCGTGACGCGCCGGACGGGCTGGCCATGCGTTAATCCCGGCTGATGCGACACGCCGAAGTCGCGCTCCAACTCGGTGGACGAGGTGGCGCCGGCAGCCTGACGTACCGTGTGCCCGACGACCTGCCGGTCCGGCCGGGCGACCTGGTGCTCGTGCCGTTGCTGAAGCGGCTGCTGCCCGGGGTCGTCGTGGCCGTGGCGGGCGCTACCCCGGACTTCCCGACTCGTCCGGTCGAGGACCGGCTGGCCGACGATGCCTTCCTCGGGCCGCTCCAGCTGACGCTGGCTCGCTGGATCGCGGCCCACTACCGCGCGTCGCTGTTCGACTGCCTGGCGCTGTTCCTGCCGCCCGGCCTGACCGCGAAGCTGCTCCGGGCCGCCCGCGACGGCCGACTCCGGGTGCCGACGGCCGACCCGGTCCCGACCGAGCCGCCCACCCTACCGCCGACACTGCCCGGCCCGCCGTTGACGATCGCCCAGGAAGCGGCCGCCCGCCGTATCTGCGCCGCGATCGAGGGGCGGCAGCATCAGGCGTTCCTGCTGCACGGCGTGACCGGCAGCGGCAAGACCCACGTCTACCTCGCCGCCGTGGCGCAGGCACTGACGCTGGGGCGGCAGGCGATCGTGCTGGTGAGCGAGATCGCGCTGACGCCGACGACGATCGCGCGGTTCGAGGAGCGCTTCCCCGGCCGGGTGGCCGTCCTGCACAGCAAGCTCGCGCCGGCCGAGCACCGGCGCGCCTGGGACCGGGTGCGCCGCGGCGAGGCCGACGTCGTGATCGGGACGCGCTCGGCGCTGTTCGCCCCGGTCCGGCGCCCGGGGCTCGTCATCCTCGACGAGGAGCACGAGTGGACGTACAAGCAGGAGGCGAGCCCGCGCTACCACGCCCGCGAGGTGGCGCTCTGGTGGGGCCAGCTCGCCCGAGCCCCGGTCGTGCTCGGGAGCGCTACGCCGGACGTCGAGTCGTACTACCGCGCCGAGCGCGGGCGCTACACGCTCCTGACGCTGCCGGCGCGCTTCCCGCGCGGCGGCGCGGCCGGCGAGACGCGGGCGCTGCCGCCGGTCGAGGTCGTCGACCTGCGGGCCGAGCTGCGGCGGGGCAACACGAGCATCTTCAGCGAGGCCCTGGCGACGGCGCTGCACGAGACGCTCGACCGCGGCGAGCAGGCGCTACTCTTCCTCAATCGGCGCGGCTCGGCCACGTGCGTCTCCTGTCGCGACTGCGGCCACGTGCTGGCCTGCCGCCGTTGCGACGTGCCGCTGGTGTACCACCGCGTCGACGAGATGCTGGTCTGCCACCGCTGCAACCGCCGCCGTCCGGCGCCGACGCGCTGTCCGAGCTGCGGCGGGGCGCGCATCCGCTACTTCGGGCTCGGGACGCAACGGGTCGAGGCCGAGATGCGGGCGCAGTTCCCGACCGCGCGGGTGCTCCGCTGGGACCGCGACGTCACGACCCGGCGCGACGTGCATAGCAAGCTCTGGCGGGCGTTCGAGGCCGGCGAGGCCGACGTACTGGTCGGCACGCAGATGATCGCCAAGGCGCTCGACTTCCCGCGCGTGACGCTCGTCGGGGTGGTGCTGGCCGACGTCGGGCTGTTCCTGCCGGACCCACGGGCCGGGGAGCGGGCGTTCCAGCTCGTGAGCCAGATGGCGGGACGGACCGGGCGCGGGCCGCTCGGCGGGCGGGCGATCGTCCAGACGTACGTGCCGGAGCACTACGCGATCCGGGCGGCCGCCGGTCACGACTTCGCGGCCTTCTACCGCCGCGAGATCGCGTTCCGCCGCGCCCACGGCTACCCGCCACTCGGGAGGCTGGTGCGGCTGGTCTATACCGGCAGCGGCGAGGAGCGCTGCGTCCGCGAGGCGGCGAAGGTGAGGCGGGTGCTCGACGACGAGCTTCGTCGTCAGGGAATCGCCGACATCGAGGCGCTCGGCCCGGCCCCGTGCTACGTGCGTCGGGTGCGCGGCCGCGAGCGCTGGCAGATCGTGCTGCGGGGCGACCGCTTCGCGCGGGTGCTGGACCGGGTGACGCTGCCGCCCGGCTGGGCCATCGACGTCGACCCGGTCAACCTGCTGTGAGCGTGGTTCGGTGAACGGCGAGGGGCACCTCATCCTGGTGACGGGCGGGGCGCGGAGCGGGAAGAGCGCGTTCGCCGAGCGGCTCGCGGCCCGCGGGCGCGCCCCGGTCGTGTACGTCGCGACTGCCCTGGTCGGCGACGACGAGATG
>JALYGH010000573.1 GCA_030777205.1 Chloroflexota bacterium | reverse complement strand
GGCCGCGAGTGGCCCGCCCCGTCCGCCGGCGCGGGGCTTCAGGCCACGGCGTTGCGCACCGCCGCCTCGAGCGCGCGGCGGGTGAACACGCGCGCGAGGTGCGCCCGGTACTCGGCGGACGCGTGGATGTCGTCGTTACAGTCGATCCCGTCGGCGGCCCGCTCGGCTGCCGCCGCGATCTGATCCGTGCCCTTGCCCTGGAGCGCCTGCTCGACGCCCTCGGCGCGGTACGCCTTCGGCCCAACGCCGGTCACTCCGACCCGCACCCGCTCGATCGTCCCGTTGTCGCCGCGGGTGACCGCCGCCGCCACGCCCGTGAGCGCGTAGTGCGAGGCCGGGTGGTCGAACTTCTGGTAGGACGTGCCGGTCCTGGGCGGGAGCGCCGGGAAGCGGACCTGGGTCACAATCTCATCTTCGCCGAGCTGCGTCGTGAGGATGTCGACGAAGAAGTCGGTGGCCTTGTACGTCTTCTCGCCATTCGGTCCCCGCGCCACGATCTCGCCGTCGAGCGCCAGGACCACGGCCGGTGGGTCGCCGGCCGGATCGGCGTGGGCCAGGCTCCCGCCGAGCGTCCCGCGGTTGCGGACCTGGAGGTCGCCGACCATCGAGGCGGCTTCCGCCAACGCCGGCAGGGCCCGCCGGATCTCCGGCGAGGCCGCGATCTGGGCGTGGGTGACCAGCGCGCCGATCGTCACGCCGTTCGCGTCGACCCGGATCTCGTTCAGGCCCGGGAGGCGGCCGATGTCGATCAGCGTCGCCGGCTGGGCCAGCCGCAGCTTCATCATCGGCAGCAGGCTGTGGCCGCCGGCGATGATCTTCGCCTCGCCGCCGCTCTCGGCGAGCAGCCTGATCGCCTCGTCGAGCGAGGACGGCCGGACGTAGTCGAACTGGGCAGGGTACATCTCAGTCTCCCTCGGTCCGGCGTCAGGACCGCGTGCCCGACATCTCGCGGGCCGCGTACTGGATCGACTTGACGATGTTCTGGTAGCCGGTGCACCGGCAGAGGTTGCCCTCGATGCCCTTGCGGATCTCTTCCTCAGATGGCGATGGATTGTTCTTGAGCAGGTCGACGCTCGTCATGATCATGCCCGGCGTGCAGAAGCCGCACTGGAGCCCGTGCTCCTCCCAGAACCCGCGCTGGATCGGGTGCAGCTCGCCGTCCTGGGCCAGCCCCTCGATCGTGCCGATCTCGGCGCCGTCGGCCTGGACGGCCAGGACGGTGCACGACTTGACGGCCACGCCGTCCATGATGATGGTGCAGGCGCCGCACTGGCTGGTGTCGCAGCCGACGTGGGTGCCGGTCAGGCCCAGCACGTCGCGCAGGTAGTGGACCAGGAGCAAGCGCGGTTCGACGTCGTTCTGGTACGTCTTCCCGTTGACCGTGACCGAGATGTTCATCCGGTACTCCTCCGGGTCGTCATTCGTTGGCATCCCCCGCCGCTGTGGCTGCAAGCTCACGGAGGAGGGCCAACTAGGGATGCTAGGAGCGGCGACGCCGAATGTCAACTGGAACGGCGCCCGCGCGCCAAAATCGGTCGGCCGGACAGCCAATCCGGGCAGTTCGCCACGATCAGCCGTCCGTCGCACCGTCACGCCGGGGCGGCCGGACAGCTCCTGGTCCACTCCGCGGTCAAACCTCCAGCGCCAGCGAGGCTGCCTAATGGTCGCCCTCCGCCCTGTCGCCGTAGGCCGGGAAGCGGTACGCCATCTCCCGGCCGAGCATGCCGCCGTGACCCAGCCGCACCAGGTCTTCGCGCGCGACCGGCTCGCCGGCGAATAGTCGCGGCAAGACGAGGTCGAGGATCGTCTTGTGCGAGAACATCTCGCACGACGACAGGCCGAACAGCGGCACCTGGCCGACGTAGGCGATCCAGAACAGGCTCCCGGGGTGGACCGGCACGCCGTGCTTGACGATCCGCGCGTCAACCTCGTGCAGGGCGCCGAACAGCGGCTCGAGCGGGTCGAGCGAGCTGGCACCGGCCGCCATGATCGCGTCCGGCCGCGCGGCCAGCGCCCGGTGGATCAGCTCGACGTACGGCTGGCCCGGGCGGCTCTCCTGCACCGACACCAGCTCCGAGCCGAACCAGCCCAGCTTGCGTTCGAGCACCGCCTGGAAGCGGTCGCGGGCGCGCAGGTCGACCCGTTCGAGGATGAGCGCCGCCACTCGCATCGGTCGGAACGGCAGGACGCACAGTGGCGGCCGCTCGGCACAGATCCGCTCGACCCGCTCGATTGACGACCGTGGCAGCAGGAACGGCGTCACCTTGGCGCCGGCCAGCTCCTCGCCGCGATCGACCGGCTGGCAGTCGAACCGGGTCAGGACCGATATCCCGTCGACCGAGTTGACCGCTTCCAGCGCGTCCACGTCCACCCGCAGCAGGCCGCGATCGGCGGCGAGCAGCGTGTACTGGCTCTCGGCCGGCCCGCGCAGCTCGATGCCGGGGCCGGCGACCGCGCGGGCCAGCCGGGCGCCGGCCTCGACCTCGTGGATGTCGTCCGGGTCGGCTTCGAGGAGGTGCAGCTCGCGGTCGCCGAGCTCCCGCAGCGGGCCGACGTGCTCGTCGCTCAGGATGTCGCCCTTCTTGAGGACGAACTTCGTGCCCGCCGCGTTGCGGACGGCGTGGGCGACGACCATGCCGACGTGGCGCGGAGAAACGTCCCCGGCCCGGACCCGGTGCGGCGTCATGCGGCCCCCACCCCGGCCCGCGCGCGCAGCGCGAGCCAGTCCCTGACGATGCGATCGTCGTGCGAAAACGCCATGTCCGGCAGCGCGTCCGGCGCGAACGCCCGCAGCTCGTCGACCTCCGGGCCGGCGATCGGCTGCCCCGGCACGACCTCGCCCGCATAGACGATCAGGACGACCGGGTTTCCGGCCGCCGAATAGGCGCCGACCAGGCCGGCGATGCGGACGTCCAGGCCGATCTCTTCCAGCACCTCGCGCCGGGCGGCCTCCTCGAGGACCTCGCCCCGGTCAACGTATCCCGACGGAAAGCTCCAGCGTCCACGGCCCGGGTCGATCGCCCGCCGCCCGAGCAGGATGCCGCCCTGCCAGGGGATCACGACGGCGACCGCCACCTTCGGATCGGCCCAGGCGACCGTGTCACAGGCCGGACAGACCGGCCGCGCCCGCCCCTCGATCTCGCGCTGCACCAGCGCCTGGCCGCAGCGGGAGCAGAAGCGCGCCCCGCCGCTCCCATGACCGTGGTCCGCCGTGTTCGGCGGGCTCGGCGCCGGTCCTGCCGCAATCTCGAATTCGCGCAGCAGGGTCTCATATGCTTCGGGCGTGTCGACGTCCTCCTGGGCCCGCGCGTCGGGCAGCTCCCGCCAGGCAATGCGGTCGGTGTACTGTCTAAGCAGTTCCCGCCCGCCCTGGTCGCCCCGCTGCTCCAGCAGCTGGCCGAACAAAGACCGGTCCCAGAGGACCGGGTTGCCGGGCTGCCCGGCGTAGCGCGGCCGGACGACCGGGGCGCGCGTCGCCGCGTACACCTCGATCAGTGCGTCGACGACCTCCGGGCCGATGAACGGCTGGTCGGCCAGGAGGACGACAGCCGCGTCCGTCTCCGGCCGCAGCGCGAGGAGACCGGCCCGCAACGACCCGCTCATCCCGGCCGCGAAGTCCGGGTTGTGGGCCAGCCCGACCGGCAGGCCGGCCAGCTCGCGCTCGACCTGCTCGCGATGGGCGCCGGTCACGACGACGACCTGCTTCGCCCGCGAGCCGACCGCCGTCTCGACCGCGCGGCGCACCAGGCTCGTGCCGCCGAGCGGCAGGAGCAGCTTCGGCCGCCCCATCCGCGAGGACGTGCCGGCCGCGAGGACGATGGCCCCGACGTTCATGACCCGACGCTCGCGGCTACCCGCCCGCCGCGAGCGCGGCCGGCCGCTCCCGCTTCGCCAGGGGCGCCCCGTTCCGCACGGCAACGATCTCGGCCAGGATCGAGAGGGCGATCTCCTCCGGATTGCGCGCGTCGATGTCGAGGCCGATCGGCGCGTAGATCCGGCCGATTTGCTCGTCGGTCAGGCCCGCCTCCTTCAGCCGCTCGACGCGCTTGGCGTGCGTCTTGCGGCTGCCGATGGCGCCGACGTAGCCCACCACCGGCGCCCGCAGCGCGTGGATGATGGCCGGGTCGTCGAGCTTCGGATCGTGGGTCAGGACGACGACGTAGGTCGAGGCGTCGAGCCGGCGGTCGGCCAGGTAGTCGTCGGCGTACGCCACCACGACCTCGCTGGCTCGGGGGAAGCGGTTGCGGTTGGCGAACTGCCCGCGGGCGTCGACGACCGTCGTGCGGAAGTCGAGGGTCGTCGCCAGCTCGACCAGCGGGACCGCGATGTGCACGCCGCCGAAGATCAGCAGCCGCGCCGGCGAGGGGAAGACGTCGTAGAAGACGAGCGTCTCGCCGTCCGCCCCCGGATACTCGAGCGTCTTCGAGGCCGCGCGCCGGAGCTGTTCGAGGGCGTCCGTCATCGCCCGCCCCTCGTCAACCAGCCCATCCAGCGATCCGCGCGTGCTCCCGTCCGGGTAGATCAGCATCCGGGCGCCGGCGCCGCGCGACGACTGGACGACCGTGGCGACGACGACGGACTCCTCCTGCTCGACCAGGGCGCGGACCTCGCCCAGCAGGTCGCTCATCGGAGCGTCTCCAGCGGCTCGATGTATACGTCGATGATGCCGCCGCAGGCCAGCCCGACCTCGAACGCCATCTCGTCGGAAATGCCGTAGTGGACCAGGCGCGGCTGGTTGGCGTCGAGGACCTGGTGGGCGTGCAGCACGACGTCCGCCTCGACGCAGCCGCCGCTCACCGAGCCGGTCATCTCGCCGCTCTCGGAAACGGCCATCTTCGAGCCCTCGCGGCGCGGCGCCGAGCCGTAGGCGCGCACGACCGTCGCCAGCGCCACGCGCTCGCCCCGCGCCTGCCAGCGATCGATGTCGGGAAGAATCTCTTGCATCCGTGGCCTCCCCACCGAGTGTCCACGATGAAGCTTACTCCGACGCGCTGGCCGCCTGCTGAAACGCCCTCACCCGATGCGATCGGACGTGCTCAGTTCAATACGCACGACTCAGCCAGGGCAGCAGGCATGCTGCGTGAGAGGATGCGAGGCTTTGTGGGTTCCTTGTGTTAATGCTGTGCGTTGCCATGTCCAGGGAGGTGGGCCGTCAAGGCGGACGTCGCCGCCGCCATGGCCATCGGCGTCGTAGCCGCCGCCGTCATCGTCCTGGTCTTCGTCTCCGTGGCACTGGTCTCGTCCCGACCAGTGGAGCGCGACGGCCGGCGATCGGCGTGGGAGCGGGCGCCTGCGGGGCGTGGCGGCGCCCGCCCGGGAGGGGAGGCACGCGCTCCCCGCACTCGTGGGTCGAACTCGCGCGAGCCGCGGCTCACGGTCACTACACCGCAGGCCGCGTGCCGCGCGGCTCGAGATGGAGCCGTAGCGATGCCGGTGATCGCGGCCGGTCGACTTCCTGGTATGCTGCCGGGGCTCTGGAGGTGAGGCCGTGGGCATCCTGGCCATAATCGGCGCCATCGTCGTCATCATCGTCGTGCTACGCGTCCTCGGCCTCTGGTAGGCCGCCGATGCCTTCCGTCACATCAAGCCCTCCGGACGAGGACTCCCACGCCATGACAATGGCGTAGCGCCCCGAGTCTCTCCCCTGCCCGGCAGCGGCATTCCGGGCATGTCAGGCGTGGCCGCCCGGTGCAGGGCTGCTCATGCTGCTGTCGCTCCTTGCGCTGTCGGCCATCCCAGTGCTGAAGCTCACCAATCACGGCCTGGTGGACGTCGAGGCTGGAGAGGTCGCCCCGTGTGGATGCAGGTGGACGCGGCCTGCTCGGGTCCACACTTGGGGACACCGGTGCGCGCAGCTCGCTCCGCGTGGGGCAACGGTGGAGGAGCAGCGGGGGCCGCTACTGGTCCCGGTGGCTATCCGTTGCGTCGCCGGATTCTCGCGCCCGGTGCCTGAGTCGGCTATGGGTGGCAAGGTACACTTCGAGCCAATGCCTGGTTGTGATCCAGGTGTGCCCCAGCTTTCTCGCTCGGAGCTTTCCCTTCTCCGCCTGCAGCGTCAATGTGTGCGCAGCGAGGCCGCTCAGGAGCGCAGCGTCAGCCAGCGAAATGACCTCGTCCAACGGGTCGCGGGTCTCTTTCGCGCTGTGTCCCATCAGATCGCCCCCGATGAGGCCGTACGGCCCCGGGTGGCCGCCTGTTCGTCCTGGCTTGCCGCGCTGAGGTGTCCCAGGGCTAGCTGCGTCATCGAATGGGCGAGCTCCCGCTCGGCGAGGACCGCTTCGACGCCTTCGTCGCTCAAGTGCGCTCGCTCGTCCTCGCTGTGCGTACGCGCCACGATGGGCACATCCGGGTTGCTTCGCCGGGCCGCTTCGGCGATGTGTCGCGTCGCGATCGGATCAGATATGGCGATCATCACCATCTTCGCGGTGTCCAGCTCCAGGTGGCGTAGGGTCGCGTTGTCCGCGGCGTCGCCGTGGAGCGCCGGCGTCCCGCTCCGACGCGCCCGTTCAACCTGCCCCCGGTCCTGATCCACCACCAGATGCGGGACCCCGTGGCGTTCCAGCTCTTCGGCGATCATCCGGCCGACACGACCCTGGCCGCAGAGGACGACGTGCCCGTGATCCGGGATGGGAGCCTGCTCGTCCGCCGGCCCGGCGACGGCACCGCCGCGTTGCAGGGCGTGCAGGACTCGGGGCCGCCGACGCAGCCAGCCCTCGATCGGGCCGATCAGTCGGAACATCAGTGGATTCAGCGTGATCGACAGCAGCGCCCCTGCCAGGATCAGATTGTACCCCTCTTCCGGCAGCAGGCCGAGCGACAGCCCCAGCTCGGCCAGGATGAAGGAGAACTCGCCGATCTGGGCCAGGCCGGCGGCCACGATCAGGCCGGTCCGCACCGGGCGGCCGATGGCGGCCACGATCAGGAACGCCGCCAACGGCTTTGCGACGAGGATGATGAGGACGACGGCAAGAACGTGCCACGGGCTGCGCAGCAGGATCGCCGGGTCGAAGAGCATCCCGACCGAAACGAAAAAGAGCACGGCGAACGCGTCACGTAAGGGTAGCGCGTCCTCGGCCGCCTGGTGACTCAGGTCGGACTCGCCGACAACCAGGCCGGCGAGGAACGCCCCGAGCGCCAGCGACACCCCGAACAGGGATGACGAGGCGAAGGCGACGCCCAGGGCGAGCGCCAGGACCGAGAGCGTGAACAGTTCCTTCGACCCGGTACGCGCCACTTGCATCAAGAGCCAGGGCACGACGCGGGCGCCGGCGATGAGCATCACCACGGCAAGCAGCGCCACCTTGCCCAGCGTGGTCGCGACCGTGACCAGCACGTCGCCCCCGGCAGTCGCGGCGACCATCCCCCCGGACGCCTCGGCCACGGACTGGACGGCCAGCGTGGGCAGCAGCACCAGGACGACGACCGTGAACAGATCCTCGACGATCAGCCAGCCTACGGCTACCCGACCGTGGACTGAGTCAAGGACATCGTGCTCCATCAGGGCGCGCAGGAGTACGACCGTGCTGGCCACCGAGATGGCCAGGCCCAGGACGAGCCCGGCCTGCCACGTCCAGCCCCACCACAACGCGAGCGCGATGGTCGCCGCGGTGGCCGCCGCGCTCTGGCCCACCGCGCCGGGGATGGCAACTCCGCGCACGGCCAGCAAGTCGCGGATGGAAAAGTGGATCCCCACGCCGAACATCAGCAGGATGACCCCGATCTCGGCCAGCTGCGGCGCCAGCGTCCTGTCCGCGACGTAGCCCGGCGTGAACGGACCGACTGCCACACCCGCCAGGAGGTATCCGACGAGCGTTGGGAGCCTTAATCGGGTCGCGACGAAGCCACCGAAAAACGCGAGTACCAGTGCGACGCTGATCGTCGAGATAAGCTCGGTGTGGTGAGGCATCGGCAGGATGTACCCCCGCGGTTCGCTCCCGGCGCCCGAGCGACTCGACGCCGCCTGGGCCCTCCCTGTCATCGTAGATGATATAATCTACGGTGGCGGGCCGGGTGGCGGTGACCACGTCGCGCCGCTGGTGTGCTCGCCGCGTACGACCAGGACCGAGCACGGCGCCTGTCGCACTACCGCCGAGCTGACGCTCCCCATGACGAGGCGCTCGAGGGTGCCGAGCCCGCGGCTCCCGAGTACGATGAGATCCGCGCTCGAGTCCACCGCCCGCTGGCAGATCGCCTCCGCCGGGGGGCCGAACCTTAGCACCGTCTCGATCTCGTCGCCGGCGAGGGAGCGGGCCTCGTCCAGCAGGTGCTGTCCGTAGGCGCGAGCCGCCTGCTCCGCCGCTTCGGCGCCGAGGGCACTCCTGTCGAACGAGGACCAGACTGGCGTGACGACGACCACGTGCATCGCGGTGAGGCGCCCCCCGAAGCAGCGGGCGAGCTCAAGCGCGAAGTGCCAGGCGGCCCTCGAATGCGGGGAGCCGTCGATGCCGACCAGGATGTGTGTAGGGAACACCACGGGATCTGGCCGCCGACTGGCCAACACGCTGACGACGATGGCGCGCCGAGCGCCGTCGGCACGAGTGTCACCGCTGGCGTCCGACAGGATGTCTGGCAGACGGAAGAGGGACCCGGCACCCTGGGGATTGCTGGGACCAAGACCAGGAAGCGGATCCCGATGAAAAAGTGTAACCCTGGTCAGCGCGTGGCCGACCAACCTGGCCGCGCTCCGGCGGCTGCTCGCCTGCACACAGGTACTCAGCCTGGAGTACTGGTTCGCGCGCCCGAAGCGCGGGCTGAGCACGCTGGCGCTGAGTCTGGTCTGGCTGGTATCGGCGTGGCGGGGGACCGGCCGCCCCGCTCGCGGGTAGCAATCGTGATACCCGACACCGTCCCCCCTTCCCCGCACTGAGGAAAGGGAGTTTGGGAATGGCGGTGGACCGACCTTGGCCGGTATGGAATGCTTCGTGCCATTCTCACCACGATGACTCTTATCGGCCGGCCCCAGCCCCTTACCGTCGATGCCTTCGAGGCGCTGCTCGGCTTCCCGCTCGATCCCTTCCAGCGCGAGGCCATCTTCGCCTACGCCGCCGGCCATTCCGTCCTCGTCGCCGCCCCGACCGGCACCGGCAAGACCGCCATCGCCGAGTACGCCGCCCTCGACGCCCTCGCCCGCGGCGGCCGCGCCCTCTACACCACCCCGATCAAGGCGCTCTCCAACCAGAAGTTCCGCGACTTCCAGAAACTGCTCGAGCGTGCCGCCGAGCGCGGGCTGGTGCCGACGGACGCCGACGCCGGCCTGCTCACCGGTGACCTGGTCGTCAACTCGAACGCCCGCCTGCTGGTCATGACCACCGAAGTGCTGCGCAATATGCTCGTCCAGGGCCGCGCGACGCCCGAGGAAGCCGGCGTCATCGTCTTCGACGAAGTCCACTACATGGGCGACCCGGAGCGCGGCACCGCCTGGGAAGAGTCGATCCTGCTCAGCCCACGGTTCGTCCCCTTCGTCTGCCTGTCCGCCACCGTCCCCAACGCCGGCGAGCTGGCCGACTGGATCCGGGCCGCCCACGGCGACCTGACCTGCGTCTTCCACGAGGAGCGGACGGTCCCGCTCGAGCACCGCTATTTCGTCGACGGCAAGGCCCACCTTATCGTCGACGCCAACGGCCGCACGCGGGCCTCCTTCAAGGGCGTCGGCGGCGAGCTCGCCCGCAACATCAGCCGCCCCGGCGCCTGGGGCGCCCCCGAGCCCGCCCCCCTCTTCGATGCGGACGACGACGAGGCTGACGATGGCGGCGGTGGGGACGGCGGCCGCGCGCGCGCTCGCAAGGGCGAGCCGAAGCGCCAGCCGGCCCCCTGGGAAGTCCTCCGCGCGCTCGAGGCCGAGCAGCTCACCCCGGCCATCTACTTCCTGTTCAGCCGCCGCGCCTGCGAGGAGGCGGCCATGGCCTGCGTCGCCCTGCCACCGGTCCCCTGGGGCATGGAACTCGTCCGCGAGGCGAAGCTCCGCCTGGCCGACCTCCCTCCCGAGGACCGCGCCCTCCGCCAGGTCGCCCTCCTGTTCCGGCTCCTCCCGCGCGGCATCGCCGTCCATCACGCCGGCCTGCTGCCGGTCGTCAAGATGCTCGTCGAGGACCTCTTCCAGTCCGGCCGCCTGCGGGCCGTCTTCGCCACCGACACCCTCGCCCTCGGCATCAACATGCCGGCCCGGACCGTCGTCGTCGGCGAGATGAGCAAGTGGGACGGCCAGCAGCACCGCCTGCTCACCCCGAACGAGTACCGCCAGATGACCGGCCGGGCCGGGCGGCGTGGCATCGACGCCCGCGGCGTCTCGGTCGTCCTCTACTCGCCCTGGGTCAGCTTCGAGCGCTCGCTGGCGCTGATGACCGGCGAGCTGCTGCCGCTCGTCAGCGCCTTCAGCCCATCCTACAGCACCGCGCTCAACCTCTGGCGGCAACCCGGCGACCAGGAGCGCCTCGCCGACCTCTACGCGCGCAGCTTCCGCCGCTACCAGCGCGCGAACCGGATGGAGGCGCTCGCCGACGAGCGCGACGAGCTCAAGGCGACCTTCGAGCAGCGGGCGGTCCGCGCGGCCGCCGACCCTGACACCTGGGAGATGGCCCGCGAGCTGGCCCAGACCGAGCGGGCCCTCGCCCGCGCCCGCCAGGAGGTCCGCATGGAGTCGCGGGCGCTCGTTTCCGGCATCGGCCAGGTGCTCGAGCGCTTCGGCTACCTGGCCGACGAGCGCCCGACCTACAAGGCGACGCTCTTGCGCGGGATCTTCGACGCCAACGCCTTGGTGCTCGGCGAGCTGATCTTCGGCCGCTACCTCGAAGGCTTGGAGCCGGCCGAGCTCGCCGAGGTCTGCGCCTGGTTCGCCTTCGACCGCGACGCGCCGTTCCGCGGTCTGCCGCTCACCCGCCGCGTCTACCGGCTCCGCGAGGAGGTGCTCGGCCTCCAGACCAAGATCATGGACGAGGAGCGGCGGGCGCGGGTCACCATCACCCGGCCGATCAACGAGGACCTCAAGGGTGCCGCGCTGGCCTGGGCCGAGGGCGAGGAGCTCGGCGAGATCGCCCGCCGCGCCCGCCTCGCCGAGGGCGACCTCGTCGGCCTGCTCCAGAAGACCATAGACATCATGAACCAGCTCCGCGCCGCCCTCGAACGGTTCGAGATGCCGCCCCGCCGCGCCGACCGCGTCGACCGCGACGGCCTGATCGACGCGCTCGTCGAGGCCGACGCCCTCCTCCGGCGCGGCGTCGTCGAGGCATCCTACCGCTGGGCGCTGGCCGGCCCGCCCGACCCCGACGACGAGGCGGCCGCCGACTGGACCCCGCCGACGCTCGAAGACGAGGAGGACACCCGGTCCGGCCGCCCGCCTCGAGG
>JALYGH010000572.1 GCA_030777205.1 Chloroflexota bacterium | reverse complement strand
CAGCCCCCGAGGCTGCCGAGCGCGAGCGTCGCGGCCGCCGCCGCCTCGACGCCCTGGCAGGCACACAGGATCAGGCGACGGTCGTAGCGGTCGGCCACGTGGCCGACGACGAGCGTCAGGGCGACGATCGGCACGAACTGGACGAGGCCCACGAGGCCGAGATCGAGCGGGTCGCCGGTCAGGGCGTACATCTGCCAGCCGATCCCGACCACCTGCACCTGGAACGCGACGATCGAGAGGACGCGCGAGAACCAGAAGCGCGCGAACGGCAGGTGTCGGAGGAGCGTCCGCGCCGGCTCGCGGGCAAGGTCGCTCACGACCGCCGGCCCGCCCGCCGGACGGGCCGGCGGCGGTCGACGTCGACGGAGTCGGATGGCAGCATCGGCAGCCTCGGTGGCATGCTGCCACAGACTACCCGATCGGCAGACCTCCCGCCGACCGGCCCGCGCGTTTGCTCGGCTACCCCCTCGCCTGGGAGACTGCTCCCACCGGCACGAGTTGTCGTGGGCCCGGGCCTGTTGCGGCCCGGGGATGAAGGCTGCTCGGCGCGACGCACCGGACGGCACGAGGCGCCGCGCTCGGGATGTGGGGGGATCGTGGGGTACGAGAACCTGCTGGTCCGAACGGTAGACGGCGGGGTCGGGGTGGTGACGTTCAATCGACCGGCCGTCCTCAACGCGCTCAGCTACGCGCTGGTGTCCGAGCTCGACGACGCGCTCACGGCGTTCGAACAGGACCCGGACGTCGGCTGCGTCGTGATCACCGGCGCCGGCGAGAAGGCCTTTTCGGCCGGGGCCGACATCCACGAGATGGCGGCGCTGTCCCCGGAGGAGCTCGCCGAGCGCCAGCAGCGGCGCTCGACCTTCACCTGGCACCTGGCGACGTTGAAGAAGCCGACGATCGGCGCCATCAACGGCCTGGCCTACGGCGGCGGGGCGCTGCTCACCAGCTCGCTTGACCTTCGGATCGGCTGCGAGCGGACGAGCTTCCGCTTCCTGGCCGCCTCCTACGGTCGGATCAACTCGACCTGGACCCTGCCGTACGTCGTTGGCTGGCCGCGAGCGAAGGAGCTGCTCTACACCGCCCGCGTCGTCCAGGCCGAGGAGGCGTTCCAGATCGGCCTCCTGAACAAGCTCGTGCCGGCGGACTGGTTGCTGGATGCTGCGATCGAGATGGGGCGGCAAGTCGCCGGCAACATGCCGGAGATGGTGCAAGGCATCAAGCAGCTCCTGCTCGAGGACATCGGGCGGGACTGGCGCGCGATGTACGACGCCGAGCGCCAGGCGCTCACCACGACCCTGCGGCCGAGCCCGGTTGCCGAGGGCTTCAAGGAGTTCCTGAGTCGGAAGTCGCGTGAGGGAGCATGATGACGGGCTGTCTGGACGGGATTCGGGTGCTGGAGCTGGCGCGCTACCAGGCCGGGCCGCGCGGCGGGATGATCCTCTCCGACCTCGGGGCCGAGGTAATCAAGATCGAGAAGCCCGGCGGCGAGGAGACGCGGCAGTCGCCCCCGCTGGTGAACGGCCAGAGCGTCTACTTCAGCGTCTACAACCGGGGCAAGAAGAGCATCTGCCTCGATTTGCGTCAGGAGGCCGGCCGGGCGGTCTTCCGCGACCTGGTCAAGACGGCCGACTTCGTCCTCGAGAACTTCCGGCCCGGCACATTGACGAAGATGGGCCTCGACTACGACGCGCTCTGCAGGATCAAGCCGGACATCATCCTGCTCTCGGCCTCGGCCTTCGGCCAGTACGGGCCGTACCGCGACCGCCCCGGCTTCGACCCGATCGGCCAGGCGATGAGCGGCCTGATGATGCTGACCGGGAAGCCGGTCGGGCAGCCGCTCGGGACGGCCTCGTCGATCGTCGACCGGTACACCGCCCTGCACCTCACCATCGGTGCGCTTGCCGCCTTGCGCCACCGCGACCGGACCGGCGAAGGCCAGGTGATCGACGTCTGCCTGCTCGATTCGGCCCTGACGATGGTCGAGATCCCGACCAGCTTCTACCTGAGCACCGGTGAGGAGGGCGGAGAAGGCGGACGGCCGCCCTACCGCGCGAAGGACGGCTGGGTCATCATCTCCGCGACGTCTGGCAAGATGTCCGGCGAGCTGCTGGAGCTGATCGGCGCGACGCCGCCCCCCGACGCGGAGGGGAAGCCGCTCCGTATCTCGTCCGGCGGGCAGCGCCTGGAGGCCCTCGTCGACTGGTGCGCCGAGCACACCGTGGCCGAGATCTGCGAGAGTCTGACGGCGCGCGGGATCGTCGCGGCCCCGGTGCTCTCCACGCCGGAGGTGGCGCGCGACCCTCACCTCTGGGAGCGCGAGATGCTGGTCAAGATGGAGGATCCGGTCGCCGGCGAGATGTACCTGCCCGGACTGACCATCAAGTTCTCGAAGACCCCCGGCAAGCTCGGGCCGGTGCCCACGCCCGGCCAGCACACCGAGGAGATCCTCGGCGACCTCCTCGGGTACGACGCGGCCCGGATCGCCGCGCTCCGGGCCGAGCGGGTGGTGTGAGCGGCAGATGTATCGAAGCACGCCACACTGCTCCGGATACGGCACCCTCGGCCGATGAAACCTGAACGGGCCGGCCCGGTCGAGGTTGCCCCGGACCTCTGGCAACTCACGTTGCCCATCCTGAGGCATTCGCTGGGCGGGGCGAACGCGTTTCTTATCCGCGACCGCGACGGATACGCGCTGGTCGATTGCGGTGCTGATGTGGTCGAGTGCTGGGATGCACTCGCTCGGCAGCTCGCCGACCTCCAGGTCCCGTTCGGCGCGCTCCACACGATCGTCCTGACCCACTGGCACCCCGACCATAGCGGGCAGGCGAACCGGGTCCGCGAGCAGTCGCAGGCGCACGTCCTCCTCCACCAATCCGACGCGGCCTACCTCGGCTGCGCCGACCTCGGCGACGTGGCCCGACGTCGCCAACTCGCCGCCTGGCTGGCGCGGTACGGCTTTCCTGAGGAGGAGATCGTCGCGCTGGTCGAGGCCGTCTCCGCCCCCGATCGGCGAGCCGAAGCGATCCGACCGGATCGCGTGGTCGCCGGCGGCGAGGTGCTCGCGCTCGGCCGGTACCGCCTCGAGGTGCTCTGGACCCCCGGCCACACGCCCGGGCATATCTGCCTGTACGATCCACGACAGCGCGTGCTGCTCTGCGGGGACCACATCCTCGAAGTGGTCGCGCCGAACGTCGGCCTCCACCCGTTCACGGACGGCAACCCCCTGCCCGCGTACCTGGACTCGCTCCACGACCTTGCAAGCCGTGACATCGCCCTCACGCTCCCCGGACACGGGCAGCCGATCATACGTCTGGCGGACACGACCGCGGAGCTGGTGCGCCGGCAACGTGACCGACGGGCCCAGGTGCTGTCACTCCTGACAGCGGCGCCCCAATCGGCCTACGAGCTGGCGAGCCAGGTCTGGGCACAACGCGGACGCAGGAACTGGAATCAGCTCCACGGCCAACTACGGCGCAACGCCGTCGGCACCGTCGCGGCCCACCTCGAGCTGCTCGCCGAGGGCGGCGACATCGCGCGCTCCGAGGATGGCGTCGTCACGTTTCGGCGACGCGGTTAGCACTACTCTGGCGCCTCCCCGAAATGGCCCCTGATTTGGCGTCGGCTCGGCGTCCCGGCCCTGCGCGGGTCCCCTGAATTGGGGTCATTTCCTGCCACGATGGGAAGTCCACCGCGTCGTTTC
>JALYGH010000571.1 GCA_030777205.1 Chloroflexota bacterium | reverse complement strand
GCTGCGCGTCGAGCGGCACGTGGCGCTGGCCGAAGTGAGCGCGCCCCTGGACGTCGAGGCGGACTCCGCCTGGAGCCCGGGCGGCGGGACGATGGCGGACGGCGACTGCGAGGTGATCCTGAAGCGGACGGCCGCGTTGCTCGAGGAGAAGCTACTGCGCACCGTGCTCTGAGCGCCCGGAGCGGCCGGCCTGAAGGCGCCGCGGCCCATCGGGCGTCCGACTCCCGAGCCGTCCTGGCGATCGCCCGCCGCTACGTGCGAGCACCCGGCCCATCGGCCGGACGCTCGCGTGACCTGCCGCCGAGCAGCCGCTCGTACCTCGCATCGCCTCAGCAGTTGATGTCGGTCTCGCCCTCGGTGATCTCCGGTTGACTGATGGACGCCCCGAAACTATTCGTCCGGACCCAGTCCGCCGCTCGACGGCTCGACTCGTCCGTCCCCTCCTTGCTGTCGCAGATGGTGACGGTGGCGACCGCGCCGCCGTTGCCGGTCCTCGCGGCGGAGTAGGCCCGAAACCCGGGCACGGTGCTGATCAGACCGCGGACCTTCTGCTCGCGCGCGGCGGCCGTGCGGGGACCATGCGTGCAGCCCACGGGAGGGGACCATGGCGAACGGGATCGTATTCTGGGGCGTCGTGACGGCCTGCGCGGGCTTCTACTTCGAAGGGACGGTCCGCCGCGCGCGGGTCGCCGGACAACACGGGGCGGCGGCGACCAGCGTCGTGGTCGTGATGCTCGTCATCCCGTCGTTCGTGCTGTTCTTCCGCGAGGCCCTGTGGCCACTCCGGCGCTGACGATCAGCGCGCCCAGGCATGACCGGCTGCGTCGGCGACCTGTGTTGCTGCCGGGAGTAGGCTCAAGCCGGCCCCGATGATCGCCAGCACCAGCCAATGCAGGTCCTCCATCGCTCGCTCCTCCTCTCGCCCTTCCCCAAGAGCTGCGCGCGGCAATGATCCGGAACGCTCGCTGTACGGGGCCGTAACAGGAGTGGCCCGGCACCGGACAAAACCGAACAGATCCGCGGCTGCGCCACGGATACGGGCCACGAGCGGGACGCCCCCGTGGATGAGGGGGTATTCAGGTCGCGAAGCTACTGGGGGGTAGATCTGGCCGGGTCCGCCAGCCCGCCCAGGACTGGCCGCCCTGCTGCTCGCGGCCGGGACCGGTACAGACGCTCCCAACCAACTTCGTATTTGCTCACCTGCGCATGATCGGCGGGGTGGCCGGGGAGCGCGCGTTTCGTTAGGCTAGCGAGGCTATGGAGCGGGACGCGCCGGCGGAGTTGAGCCGGGAGGAGTTGATCGAGCTGGTGCTGAGGCTGGCGGCCGAGGTCGCCGAGTTGAAGGCCCGGATGGGTCAGCCGCCGAAAACGCCGGGCAACTCGTCGGTGCCGCCGCCGGCCGGGTTCAAGGCGAGCCGGGCGGAGCGTCGGGCGCGGAAACGACGGTCCGGCCACGGCGGGATCAGTCGACGTCGGCGGCCGCCGGACATGAGTGTGCGCTGTCGCCCGACCATCTGCCGGGGGTGTGGTGAGCCGCTGCCATCGGGTGGGCAGCGGCGGGTCGGACGGAGCCAGGTGATCGAGCTGCCCCCGCTCCGACCCGTGGTGATCGAGGCCTGGCAGTGGGTCTTCCAGACGCCCGAGGCCAGCTATCGCGTCATCGTGCCCCGCCGGAACGGTGAGGTGATCGCGGCCTTCCTGGGAGACGTGCGCCCCGCGGGCTGGGTCTCGGATCTGTGGAGTCCCCAGCTCCAGGTCGATGCGGAGGCCCACCAGCTCTGCCTGTCGCACCAGATCCGCACCCTGACCTACGCCGTCGAGGACGACGGCTACTCCGGCCGAGTCCGGGCCATCGAGCTGCGCCAGCTTTTCGGCCGGGCGATCCGCCTCCACCACATCCGAGCGACGATCACGCCGCCCTCGTTCGCTCGACGTCGGCTGCTGGTCGAGAACGCGGTCGACCGGCTCGTCTTCCGGACCTTCCTCCCGAAACAGCCTGACACGGCCAACGCCCGCCGCCTCCAAGAGCGCGATCGCGAGCACCGCGCCGGCCTCTTCGTCATCTTCGACCGCCCAGCCTGCCCTGAGCGCAGCGAACGGGTCCCGCCGACCAACACCGCCTCCGAGCAGGATCTCCGCACCGCCGTCATCCACCGCAAGGTCATCGGCGGCTATCGTTCGCAGCCCGGCGCCGACGTCTCGGCCATCCTGACCTCGCTCCTGACGACCGCTCGGAAGCGTGGCGAGAGTCTTTTCCAGGCGCTACGCACGGTCGCCGGCCCCTCGCCGCTCGACGCTTGCAGCGCGCCGGCCTTCGTGGAAGCACGTGCAGGATGACCACGCCGGGGCCATTCTTCATCGGCGGAACCGGACGGTCGGGGACCACCCACCTCAGGAACGTGCTCGGTCAGCACCCGGCGGTCTACGCGCTGCCGGATGAGACGCATTTCTTGATCGACCCCGGCGGGTTGGAAGACCTGGCCCATGCCCTGACCAGCGCGTACACGCCGTTCCACGGGGATGACGCCCTGCGCCGCTTCGACCGCCTCATGCGCGTGACGCTGGCCGGCCAGTCCGACACCGGATCCCCGAGGCGCAATCTGCCGTCGCTGCTGGGCGCATCGCGGTATTGGGCGGCGCTCGACCGCCTCCAGGAGCAACTCGTCTGGTATACGTTCGACGAAGGCGCCGCCGACGACGGGCGGATGGCCCCACTCAGCCCGGACGAGCAGACGACCTATCGTCGCGTCGTGCCGCGCTACTTCGACGACCGTCCGACGCTCATCGCCATCCTGCGCGGCTTCGTGGAGGAGCTGTTCGCGGGCGCGGCCGTCGCTCAGGGAAAGCAGACTTGGTGTGAGAAGACGCCCTTCAACGTGCTGTCGGCTCCCTTCCTATGGGAGTTGTTCCCTGAGGCGACCGTCGTCCACATCATGCGGCATCCGGTCAGCGTCGCGGCATCACACCTGCACCAGCCGTGGGCGCCTGCTGAGCTTTGGCAGGTCGTGGCCTGGCTATCGCCCATCTATGAACGCTGGTTCCGCATCCGGGACGCGCTCGATCTAGAGCAGACGCGACTCATCGAGGTTCGTCTAGAGGACTTGGCAGGGGATTGGCCACGCCAGCGTCAGCTGCTCTTCGAGGCGCTGGGGCTCTATGACGCGGAGACCCCGGCGGGCTTCGAGCGAGCTGCCGTCGATCATCGTGACAGCCAACTCTCACCTGACGAGCGGGCGTTCGTCGTCAGCGAGCTTCGCTGGGCAATGGACCGGCTCGGCTACGATCCGTCGCTGTAGCCGGAACGGCCCCAGAGAACAAGCGCCTCACCTGCCAAGCTGAGCTGATACCCAACTTCTTCAACACGCAGCGCACGCGTCACACGGTGGCATCCGTGGCGTCCGATGCCGACGTCTTGGCGCCCGGCTCCCTGGATAGGCGTGGTCGAGGTCCCTGAGCTTCGACCACGAGCGGGCCACGAGTTCGCAGCATGCATCAGCGTCGCTTCGGGGCTCGGGCTGCTCATCTGCGACGCACTGCTCGGGTCGATGCGGCCATCCGACGACGGCATGGTGAACAGTCGAAATCGTTGCAGTAGCCGTACGGCGATGAGACACCACAACCGGACGTCAACCAAAGTCGGGGCATCCTAACCCAATCTCAACCAAGATTCGGTTGACATGACCTCGAGGCAGGCGTAGGTTCGTCGTAACGGCGGCCACCTGCGGCCATCTGGCCGTGGTGCCGCAAAGCGTTCGAGCCCGACACCTGCGGGTCGCTGCCAAGAGTCCCGGCTGGTGAGGACGAGCGTCCACCTCGAGCCAGCCGCGGCGCACCGGACGAATGTGCGCTCTGCGGGAGTCGACCGCTTCGACAGTTGTTGGAGCGGGATCAGCGGAATGCGACCGCACGATCGCCTTGCCTCGGGTGCCCCGGCGGCGGCTCCGGCGGGACACTGGTCGCGTGCTGCAGTCCATCGCCCGGAGGCCCCACGCATGAACGCCCTTCGGCCCATCGCCCGCCTCGCCCGGCCGATCTTGAAGCCGCTCGGGCTCCTGTTGGCCTTCGTGCTCCCGTCGATCCTCGCCGTCGTCGCGCTGCTCGCCAGCGTGGTCTCGCAGGGCCGGCTCGGGCAGCCGCCCGCGCTCGACCGGCCGCTCCCCGAGCGTCCGGTGCACGACCCCACCAGGCCCACCGCCGTGGTCGTCGCCGGCAACATGACCACCGAGGTCAGCGACTTGCTGGGCCCGTACGAGGTGCTCGCCGCCTCGGGTGCCTTCAATGTCTACGTGGTCGCGCCGGAGCGCCGCCTGACCCCGCTGGTGCCGGTCCCGCTCCAGCACTGCTGCGCCTTCATGGACCTCATGCCCCACTACTCCTTCGCCGAGTACGACCAGATGATCGGCGCGGCCCCGGACCTGATCGTCGTCCCCTACATCCCGCGCACCAACGCCGAGGACGCGGCCGTGCTGAGCTGGCTGCGCGAGCGCCCGGGCGACCGGACGGTCATCCTGTCGATCTGCGGCGGCGCCCAGATGGTCGCCGACGCCGGCATCCTGGCCGGCCACACCGCCACCACGCACCAGACCATCACGCTGCCCCTCGTCAGGAAGACGCACCCGGAGGTCACCTGGGTCGAGGGCGTGCGCTACGTCGACGACGGCCGCGTCATCTCCTCGGCCGGCGTCACCTCGGGCATCGACGCGACGCTGTACACGGTCGGGCGCTACTTCGGGCGGGAGGCGGCGCTGGAGACGGCGCGGCGCATCGGCTACGCGCACACCCGCTTCCTCGACGACCGCACCTGGACGGTCCCCGCCGACGGCGACGCCGCCACCCTGCCGAACCTGTTCCGCTTCGGCCGCACCAAGCTCGGGCTCTTCCTGTACGAGGGGGTGGACGAGATCGCGCTCAGCTCGGTGACCGACACCTACCCGCGCGCCCTGAACGCCGACGTGCTGACGATCGGCGCCGAGCGAGCGTTCATCCGCACGCGGCACGGCCTCGACCTGGTCCCGCGCCACAGCCTGGCCTCGGTGCCGGCCGTGGACCGGATGCTCATCCCGGGCCGAGTGGATGCGGCCGCGGCGGCGCCGGTCGAGGGCTGGGCGGCGACGCGGATGGGTTCGGCGGCCGAGCGGATCCATGCGGGCGGCGGCTTCCCGTACGACCTGACCATCGCCGACATGGCGCGCCAGGAAACGCGGTTGATCGCCCGCAACGCGGCGCGCTGGATCGAGTACCCGACCGCGCACCTGCAGCTTGGCGACCGCGACTGGCAGTTCGGATTGATCCTGCGGGGCGTTGCCCTGAGCCTGCTCGGCCCGGTCATGCTGGTGGGGATCATGCGGGCGCGCAGGCGGCGAGCGACCATGCAGCATCGCCAACCCGCCACCGCCTGAGGCGGGCGCGCGCAGCCCCGCCCGAGCGGCAAGGAGAGCACGATGAAGACAACAACCTCGAAAACTCTGTCGGACGTATCGACTTTCAGGCTCTACCTGTTGAGAGCCATGTACGCGTTCATGTTCATCGGGTTGGCACTTACCAGATGGCCGGGATCCTCTACCCCCCGCCGGGCACATCGAACACGGGCACCGTCGTCGGGAGCGTGCTCGGCGCGATCTCCCTGTTAGCGCTGCTGGGGATCCGCTACCCGCTCAAGATGCTGCCGCTGCTCTTCTTCGAGCTGCTCTGGAAGGTCATCTGGGTTCTGATGTGGGGGCTCCCCCTCTGGTCTGCCCAGCAGCTGGCTCCGGACAGCGAGCAGACGCTGATCTCCGCCCTCGTCGGCGTTGTGCTGGTGCCGCTCGCCGTCCCGTGGGGCTACGTGTTCAAGCAGTACGTGAAGGCACCCGGCGACCGGTGGGGGAAGCAGGCGACCGTGAGCGCTCCAAAGCAGCCCTCTTCTTCACCCTCGCGAGCGGCAACGAGCGCATGAATACCACGCATCCATCTGCAGTCATCAAGAAGGAGAGCACGATGAGCCCGACACCTTGGAACCTCATCCGTTGGGCAGGCCTCTCATACCAAGCCCGGCGGGCCGCGCCGCATATTCGGGAACTGGACCACCCAAGCGGTGCCTACGCTTCAAGGCTCCGGGCATGGAGGTCCCGGGGTCGTCACCGAATATGCGGCGCATTCCAAAGGGATTGGTATCAGCGGTGGTGGGAGGGAGCCTTTTCGTGGGCATCCAGGCGATCCATCCGCCCGAAACGCTTTCGTCGGTCGCCACCGGGGCGTGGGCGATCGTCCACTCCTTGGGCGTCGCCATGTGCCTCCTCAATCTGCTCGGCATCGCGGGGATCTACGCCAGGCAGGTGGAAGAGGCCGGCTGGCTTGGTCTGGCCGGCTTTCTCCTCTTTGCCCTCATGTGGCCGCTCACGGCGGCCTTCCAATTCACCGAAGCCTTCATCTTGCCGCCGCTCGCGAGCGAGGCACCCGGGTTCGTGGAGGGCGTCGTGGGCATCCCCAGTGGGTCCGCCAGCGAGGTGAGCCTCGGCATCCTCCCGGCGTTGTTCTCGCTCAACGGGGTCCTGTACTTGCTCGGCGGTGTGCTATTCGGCATCGCTACGTTCCGCGCCGGCATCCTGCCGCGCTGGGCGGCGGGCCTGCTTGCCGTCGGGACCGTGGCGCCCCTCGCACTTGCGCTCCTGCCCCACGAGTACGTGCGCATGGCGGCGGTGCCGGTGGGGGTGGCTCTGGCCTGGCTGGGATACGCGCTCTGGTCCGAGCGGCGAGAGCACGCCTCTGAACCCTGGCCTAGCAGGGCGGTGCCAGCCGCCTCACCGACCGTCGTCGCCACGAACGGGGGCGCAGGATGACCGCCGACCGCGAGCAAACGCCAAGGCTGCCCCCGCGTTGGTTCATCCGTACCGCCTGGGTGCTGCACCGGGCCATCTATTCGTTCACCGGCGGGCGATTCGGACTCTGACGACCGGAGGCAGGAGGCAGGTTTGGGACGATGCGCCTCAAGACGCTCGGGCGACGATCGGGCCGGCCACGGGTCGCGATCGTCGGGTACTACGAGGACGGCCCGAACCTGGTCACGATGGCCATGAACGGCTGGGCCGATACCGAGCCGGCGTGGTGGCTGAACCTCCAAGCGCATCCTGCCGCGACGGTCGACTTGGCCGATGGCTCGCGCGCCGTGCGAGCCCGCGCCGCGGCGGGCGCGGACCGCGAGCGGCTGTGGGCCAAGTTCCGCGACTACCCCGGCTGGGGCGACGACATCGATGCGCTCGCCGCGCGGCGAGCGACTGAGCCGGCGGTGGTCGTGCTAGAGCCTCGCACCGCCGCGGGGGTCACCGAGTAGCCATGACCGAGCAAAAGATCCGGTCGCGGAAGGGTGAGTGGGGCGTGCCGGTCGCGCTCGTCGTGCTGTGCGCCATTCCGTTGGCTGCGGGTGCCGTGCGCCTCGTCACGCTAGCCGTTGGGGCGGAGATCACGCCGGAGAACGAGCGGTTCTTCGCCGCACCCCTGCCTGTCGTGCTACATATCGTCGCCGCCGCGGCGTACATCGTGCTGGGTGCATTCCAGTTCGTGCCGAGCCTCCGCCGCCGGAAGCCCGGCTGGCACGGTCGGGTAGGCCGGCTCTTGGTCGGATCTGGACTCGTCGCCGCCCTGTCGGGACTATGGATGACGCAGTTCTACCAGCTCCCGGCCCACGATGGCGTTCTCCTGTACGGCTTCCGGCTGCTGTTCGGTTCGCTCATGGCCATGTCGGTCGTCCTCGGCTTTGCCGCGATCCGGCGCCGCGACATAGCCCGGCACCGCGCTTGGATGATGCGCGGTTACGCCCTCGGGCTGGGCGCCGGCACGCAGGTGCTGACCCTCTCGATCGGCGAGATCGTCTTCGGCGCGCCGGGCGAGGTCGCGAGGGGACTGCTGATGGGCGCCGGCTGGGCGATCAACCTCGCGCTGGCTGAGTGGATCATCCGCCGACCGCCCTCGGCTCCAGCGCGCCCGGCCCGCGCGGCCAGATACGACCAGGAGTCCGGCGCGGTCGTACCGTCCGCGGTCGGGGCCCCGTAAGCGGACGGCCGATGACCCTCATCGACACCGCAGGCCGCAGGTTCGGCAGATACACCGTAGCGCGCCGGTGAGCGGCTTGCTGTGCAGCGGAGTTGACGCGCGTCCCCGCGTGGACCCGTAGCCCAGCCCGTATCTCGAGCTCGGGGCCGCGTGTCGGACCTACGTCGCTATAGGTATCGTCTCGGAGAGAGTCGAATCACGCCCCGCCGCCGTTCGGGCGGTCGAGCGCCGAATCAGCCACCCGGGCGAGCGACGGGTTGGGAGCCAGCGCCGCGGTGCCGCCACGCAGCGTTCCCCGACGTGGCGCCGGGGGCCGTCCTAGTCCCACTCCCGCTCGCACGCCGAGCACCGACCGTAGCCGGCGAGGTAGCGCGGGAACCAGCGATGTGCCCGCCGATGGCGCAGGACGCACACCATCCAGCGCCGCGCGCGTCTACCGAACATGGCCGTTTCCCCCCACGAGGGCGCGGGGCCCGCTGCCCCGACACCAACCTACGACAGGCCCGAGCCCGTGTGCGGTGGGGAAGCGGTTGGGATCCGGTCGAGGCCGATCGGGCGCCCGTCTTCATGCGGCTGCCGCCTGGCC
>JALYGH010000570.1 GCA_030777205.1 Chloroflexota bacterium | reverse complement strand
CGCGTGGCGACCGGCGAGGGGGTCTGGGGCGGGCTCGGCCTGCTCGAGACGCACCGCCGGACCGGCGACGCCGCCTACCTGGAGGGCGCCCTCCGCTGGTATCGCTACCTGCTCAACCAGATCGGGTTCCAGCAGGTCGGCGACGAGGTCGCCGTGAACTACTTCGCCGCGCGCGACGGCGTGCGGGTGCCGAACACCTCGGCCGACGTGGTCCGCTTCCTGGCTGAGCTGAGCGAGGCGACCGGCGACCGCGCCTACCTTGCCGAGAGCGCGGGGCTGCTGACCTTCCTCGAGCGGGCGCAGTCGCCGACCGGCGAGCTCCCGTACGCGGTCGCCGGGGCCGGTCACGAGCGGCCCCGGCCGCACTTCCAGTGCTACCAGTACAACGCCTTCCAATGCCTCGGGCTGCTGCGCTACGAGGAGCTGATCCGCGACGGCCGCGCCGGCGCCATCGCCGCCCGCGTCCTCGAGTTCCTGCGGACCGGCCAGGTCGAGGATGGCCGCGCCTTCTACGAGTGTGGCAACCGCTACCGTGAGGTGACGTACCACGCCGCCGCCCTCGGCGCCGCCTTCGCCCGCGCCGGCGAGCTGGGGATCGGCGGGTACGCGGAGCCGGCCAGCCGCGCGTTCCGCTACGTGCTCGGCCGGCAGCGACCGGATGGCGGCTTCGAGTACTCGCGGCGCGACTACCGCCTGCTCAGCGACCGCCGCTCCTATCCGCGCTACCTGGCGATGATCCTCTACCACCTGCTGCTCCGCGACCAGGCGCTCCGGGCGGGAGCCGGTCACGCGCCGGCGGCGCTGTCGGAGGCGCGCTGACCATGTCCGCTCGGCACGACGGAGACAGGCTGCGCGTCCTGATGGTCACGCCCCGCCTGCCGACCCCGAGCGAGCCCGGCACGACGGCGCCGGTCGCCCGCCAGATCGCGTCGCTCCGCGCGGCGGGCGCCGACGTGGGCGTGCTCGAGATCCGCGGCCTCCGGCGGCTGAAGTACCTCCAGTCGCTCTGGCGGCTCTGGAGGATGGCCCCGGCCGCCGACCTGGTCCACGCCCACTACGGCTACGCCGGCTGGCTGGCGCGGCTGCAGCTCGGGACGCCGGTCGTCGTGTCGTTCATGGGCGACGACCTGCTCGGGACGCCGGATGCGAGCGGCCGGGCCGAGCCCCTGAGCCTGCTGGTCGTCCAGGCCGACCGCTGGCTGGCGCGCCTCGTGGATGCGGTGATCGTGAAGTCCGAGGAGATGGCGCGGGTGGTGGCGCCGGTCCGCTCCCACGTCGTCCCGAATGGGGTGGACCTGGACGGGTTCCGGCCGATGGACCAGTCCGAGGCCCGGCGCCAGCTCGGCTGGCCCGAGGGCCCGCGCTACGTCCTGTTCGCCGGGGATCCGGCGAACCCCCGCAAGGGCTTCGCGCTGGCCCGGGCCGCCGTGGCGCACGCGCAGACGCGCGCGGCCGAGCCGATCGAAGTCGCCGTGCTGCGGAACGTTGTGCCGGAACGGGTGCCCGTGTTCATGAACGCCTGTGACGTGCTGCTGATGACGTCACTGTGGGAGGGCTCGCCGAACGTGGTCAAAGAGGCGATGGCCTGCGACGTCCCGATCGTGTCGGTGCCGGTCGGCGACGTGCCGGAGCTGCTCGACGGCGTCGAGGGATGCGCGGTCCGGCCGCGCGACCCCCGCGCGCTCGGCGACGCGCTGGTGGAGGTGCTGGCCCGGCGCGAGCACCCGCCCACCCGGGCCGCGCTCGTGCGCAAGGGGCTCGCGATGGAGAGCGTCGCGCGGCGGGTGCTGGGGATCTATCGCGACGTGCTCGGCCGGTGCCAGGGCTCGCCGCGCCGGAGGCGAGTGAGGCGACCATGTGCGGCATAGCGGGCATCGTCGATCCGGAGCGCTCGGCGCTCGACGTGCGGCTGACGCTCCAGCGGATGGCCGACGTCATGCTCCATCGCGGCCCGGACGGCGAGGGCTACTTCGCCGACGACGGGGCGGGCATTGCCATGCGGCGCCTGAGTATCATCGACGTCGCCGGCGGCCAGCAGCCGATCGCGACGGAGGACGGCCGGGCGCTCGTCGTCTTCAACGGCGAGATCTACAACTACCTTGAGCTGCGCGCCGAGCTTATCGCCTGCGGCCACACGTTCAACACCCGCTCGGACACCGAGGTCATCGCCCACCTCTACGAAGAGGTCGGGACGGGCTGCCTGGACCGGCTGCGCGGCATGTTCGGCCTGGCGATCTGGGACCGGGACCGGCGGCGGCTGTTCCTCGCCCGCGACCGGCTGGGCAAGAAGCCGCTCTACTACGCCGTGCGCGGCGACCGGCTGCTGTTCGGCTCGGAGATCAAGACGGTCCTGGCCGCCGACCCGTCCCTTGCCGAGCCGGACCCGGACGCCGTCGCGCCGTACCTCCGTTACGGGTTCGTCCCCGAGCCGGCCACGATGTACCAGCACATCAAGAAGCTGCCGGCCGGCCACTGGCTGA
Source organism: Chloroflexota bacterium (assembly GCA_030777205.1). Taxonomy (GTDB): domain Bacteria; phylum Chloroflexota; class UBA6077; order UBA6077; family JACCZL01; genus JALYGH01. Next base: position 15,321 of record JALYGH010000570.1, on the reverse strand, counting down.
CGTTCGAGGATGGCCGATTGACCCTCTCCGCGTATTGGACGCTCAGCTTCGACGACGACGGCGAACGGCGCGACATTCGCCGGTGCGCCGAGGAGCTGGACGGCCTGCTCCGCGAGAGCGTGCGGCTGCGCCTGATGAGCGAGGTCCCGCTCGGGATCTTCCTCAGCGGCGGGCTCGATTCGAGCACGGTCGTCGCCTACGCCCACCAGGCCGGCGCCCGCCCGCTCAAGACGTTCACGATCGGCTTCGACCGCGAGGAGTGGGACGAGTCGGCCGACGCCCAGGTCGTCGCCGACCACTTCGGGACCGAGCACCACGTCCTGACCCTGCGCGAGCGGGACCTGGCGCGGGACCTTCCGGACACGGTCCGGACGCTGGTGCGCCACTTCGACGAGCCGTTCGGCGACCCGTCGGCGCTCCCGACGTACCACGTCTCCAAGCTGGCGCGCGAGCACGTCACGGTGATCCTCGGCGGTGACGGCGGCGACGAGCTGTTCGCCGGCTATTCCAGCTACCGCGGCATTCGGTTCGCCGAACTGTACGGGCGGGTGCCGACCTGGCTCGGGACGGGCGTCCTGCCACACGCCGTCCGGGCCGGCGCGGGGCTGCTGCCGCCCGGCCGGCGCTATGGCGCGTTGCGGGCAGCCAAGGTGCTCCGCGACAGCCGGCTGCCCTTCGAGGAGATGTACTTCAGCAAGGCCGCCCGGACGAGCGTCGACTTGCTCGGGCGGCTGCTGCGGCCGGAGGTCGCCGGGTCGGAGCGCTTCGCCGAGCCGGGCTGCTCCCAGGATATCCGAGACGTGATCGCCTCGGACCTGCCGGCCCTGAGCAAGGCCAGCTACGTCGACATGAGGTTCGGGCTGCTCGACGGCATGCTAGTCAAGGTCGACCGGATGAGCATGGCCAATTCGCTCGAGGTCCGCTCACCATTCCTCGACCACGTGCTCGTCGAGTACGTGGCCAAGCTGCCGCCGTCCTTCAAGCTGCGCGGCTGGGAGACGAAGGCCATCCTGCGCGATGTCGTGCGGCCGTACCTGCCGCCGCCGATCATGCGCAAGAAGAAGCAGGGATTCGCCGTCCCCCTGCGCGAGTGGTTCCGCTCCGAGCTGCGCGAGATGGTCGGCGACTACCTCGGCGGCTCCATCGGCACCCTGCCGGCCGACATCTTCAACCGCGCGGAGGTGGACGCCACGCTCCGGCGGCACTACCACGGCGAGGCCGACCATAGCGATGTCCTCTGGCTCTTGATCAACTACGCTGCCTGGCATGACGACTACGTGCGCCGCCGTCCCGACGCCGCGATCCGGCCGCGAACGGGCACGACTGTTCTGTCACGGGGAGGGGCATAGCCCATGTGCGGGATTTCCGGGCGGTACGCGCCCGACCAGTCTCGGCTGGACAACGAGCGGGTCGTGCGCGACATGCTCGCCGTCATCCGCCATCGCGGGCCGGACGACGAGGGGGTCCACGTCGACGAGGGCGTGGCGATCGGGGCGCGGCGCCTGAGCATCATCGACGTCGCCGGCGGCCACCAGCCGATCGCCAACGAGGACGGCGGCGTCGTCGTGGCGTTCAACGGCGAGATCTACAACTACCGCGAGCTGACCGAGCAGCTCCGGGCGCGCGGTCACACGTTCTCGTCGGCGGCCGACACCGAGGTGATCGCCCACCTGTACGAGGAGTACGGCGAGGACTGCGTCCACCACCTGCGCGGGATGTTCGGGTTCGCCGTCTGGGACGGCCGCCGCCGGCGCCTGTTCATCGCTCGTGACCGCCTGGGCATCAAGCCGCTCTACTATGTGCTCGTCGGCGGGCGGCTGGTCTTCGGCTCGGAAATCAAGTCGATCCTCCAGGATCCGGACGTCGTCGCCCCGCCGGACCACCAGGCGCTGGGCAACTTCCTCTCGCTGAAGTACGTGCCGGCCCCCCAGACGATGTTCGCCGGCATCCGGGCGTTGCCGCCGGGCTACAGCCTGACCTGCGACCCCGAAGGGGTGACGACCCGGGCGTACTGGAACCTCTCGTTTGCGCGGCCGAGCGGGCGTCGGCTCTCCGAGGCGGCCTACGCCGAGCAGCTCGAGGCGCTGCTCAAAGAGGCCGTCCGGATGCACCTGGTCAGCGACGTGCCGTTCGGCGCGTTCCTGAGCGGCGGGGTCGACTCGAGCACGATCGTCGCCCTGATGAGCCAGTTCCTGGGCGAGCCGGTCAAGACGTTCTCGGTCGGCTTCGAGGGAGACGGCGTCGCGTATAGCGAGCTGCCGTACGCGCGGATGGTCGCGAAGCAGTACGCGACCGACCACCACGAGGTGATGATCGGACCGGACGACTTCGTCACCCTGGCCGAGAAGGTCGTCTGGCACCTCGATCAGCCGATCGGGGACGAGGCCTGCCTGGCGAACTACATGGTGGCCGAGCTGGCCTCGCGCCACGTCAAGATGGTGCTTACCGGCGAGGGCGGCGACGAGCTGTTCGCCGGCTACGCCCGCTACGTCGGCGAGCAGTTCTCGACGCTCGCACGGGGTGTCCCCGGGCCGGCCCGCTCGCTGGTACTGGCCGCCGCTGGGAAGGTCCCCGGGCTGCGGCGTCCGAAGATCGCGTTGTACGCGCTCTGCCAGCCGGACGAGGTCACGCGCCTGACGAACTGGTTCCCACTCTTCAACCACTCGATGAAGGCCCAGTTGCTCTCCGACGAGCTGAAGCGCGAGCTGAACGGCAGCACGGCGGACGCAGTGTTCGAGCGCGAGCTGGCGCGGACGGACGCGCGCGACGCGCTGAACCGGATGCTGTACGTCGACACGAAGCTCTGGCTGCCGGACGACCTGCTGGCGCGCGGCGACAAGACGAGCATGGCGGCCTCGATCGAGGCGCGGGTGCCGCTGCTCGACCACAAGCTGGTCGAATTCGCCGCGACGCTGCCACCGGACCTGAAGCTGCGCGGCCTGACCCGCAAGTACCTGCTGAAGAAGGTGGCCCGGGCCTGGCTGCCGGACGCGATCATCGACCGCAAGAAGCAGGGCTTCCCGATGCCGGTCTCGATCTGGTTCCGCAACGAGGCCCGGCCATTCGTGCGGGACATCCTGGCGCCGCACGCGATCCGCCGGCGGGGTCTGTTCAACGTCGCCTTCGTTGAGCAGCTCCTCGGTGAGCACGAGGCCGGCTTCGCCGATCACGGGTCGCTGATCTGGGGCCTGCTGAACGTCGAGCTCTGGTACCGACTCTTCATCGACACGCCGACGCGCGGCCACTCGTCGGCGACGGCCTGCGCCGCGGCCGGCTCCGTGGCGAGCCGGAAGGGAGATTCACCATGAAGATCGCCGTGTTCGGGCTGGGCTACGTCGGGGCGGTCTCGGCGGTCTGCCTGGCCCGCGAGGGCCACGATGTCATCGGCGTGGACGTCAACCCGCGCAAGGTCGAGCTGGTCGAGGCCGGCCTATCCCCGGTCGTCGAGACCGGGCTGGACGAGCTGCTGGCCGAGGTCGTGCGGGCCGGGCGGCTGCGGGCGACCGGCGACGGCCGGGCGGCCGTGCGCGTGAGCGACGTCAGCGTAATCTGCGTGGGGACGCCGAGCAACGGCAACGGCAACCTCCACGTCGGGTACCTCGAGAGCGTCTGCCGCGAGATTGGCGCCGCCCTGGGCGACAGGGCCGACTACCACGTCGTGGTCGTGCGCAGCACCGTCTTGCCGGGGACCGTCCGCGAGCGGCTCGTCCCGATCCTCGAGGAGCACTCCGGGCGGCGGGCCGGTGCCGACTTCGGCGTCTGCATGAACCCGGAGTTCCTGCGCGAGGGGACCGGGATCGAGGACTACGACCACCCCAGCTACGTCGTGGTCGGCGAGCTGGACGCGCGCAGCGGCGAGGCGGTCGAAGGGCTCTACGCCGGCATCGACGCGCCGATCATCCGCACCGCGATCGAGACGGCCGAGATGGTGAAGTACGTCAACAACGCGTTCCACGCGCTGAAGGTGAGCTTCGCCAACGAGGTCGGGAACCTCTGCAAGGCGCACGGGATCGACGGGCGCGATGTGATGGAGATCTTCTGCCGCGACGAGCGCCTGAACATCTCGGCTGCCTACTTCAAGCCGGGCTTCGCCTTCGGCGGGTCCTGCCTGCCGAAGGATCTGCGGGCGCTGCTCTACCGCGCCAAGGAGCGCGACCTGGACCTGCCGCTGCTGCGGGCGACGCTGGAGAGCAACGAGGCCCAGGTCCGGCGGGGGATCAAGCTGGTGGAGGACACCGGTCGCAAACGGGTCGGCATCCTCGGCTTGAGCTTCAAGGCGGGCACCGACGACGTGCGCGAAAGCCCCGTCGTCCCGCTCGTCGAGACCCTGGTCGGCCGCGGCTACGAGGTCAAGGTCTACGATGAGAAGGTCGTGCCGGACAAGCTGATTGGGGCGAACAGATCGTTCCTGGAGCGCGAGCTGCCGCACATCGCGTCGCTCATGCGGTCCTCGATCGACGACGTAGTGGCCGAGGCCGAGGTCGTGGTCGTCGCCAACGGCAGCCCGGCGTTCCGGCAGGTGCCGCGCCTGATGCGCGAGGACCAGGTGCTGGTCGACCTGGCCGGCGCGGCTCGGGTGAACGGCGAGATGCGAGGGGGGTATGAGGGGATCTGCTGGTAACCGGGTGCTGATGCTGCTTGAGAACTGCGGGTATCCGCGGGACACGCGGGTGCGCCGCGAGGCCACGGCGCTGGTCGATGCCGGCTACCGCGTGTCGGTGATCTGCCCGGCCGACGCGGGGCAGCCTCGCCACGAGATCCTCGACGGCGTCGCGGTGTACCGCTACCCCGCGCCGCCGGATGGCCAGGGGCTGCTTGGCTACGCGCGGGAATACGGCCAGTCGCTCGCGGCCAGCTTCGTCCTCTCGCTGTACGTCCTGTTCCGACGGGGCTTCGACGTCGTCCACGCCCACAACCCCCCCGACACGTTCGTCTTCATCGCCGCCCTGTACAAGCTGCTGGGCAAGCGCTTCGTGTTCGACCATCACGACCTCTCGCCCGAGATGTACTACGCGCGCTTCCCGGGCAAGGGGAACCGACTCGTCTACCGCGCGCTCGTCTTGCTGGAGAAGCTGTCCTGTCGGCTGGCCGATCACGTGATCGCGACGAACCAGTCATACCGGGCGGTCGAGACGGAGCGGGGCGGCGTGCCCCCGGAGCGCATCACGATCGTGCGCAACGGGCCGAACCCGGACAGGCTGCGCCCGGTCGAGCCCGACCCGGACCTGCGAGCGAACGCGCCGACGATCATCGGCTTCGGCGGCACGATCGGCTATCAGGACGGCGTCGAGTACCTCGTCCGAGCGCTCGCGCGCCTGGTCCACGACCTGGGGCGGACCGACGTCTTCTGCGTGGTCGTCGGCACGGGCGACGCGCTCGCGGACGTGCGGGCGCTCGCGACGCGGTTGGGGCTCGACGAGTACATCCGGTTCACCGGCTGGGTCTCCGACGCGGACTATCTCCGCTATCTCTCGACGGCGGACATCTGCGTGGTCCCGGACCCGTCGAACCCGTTCACCGACCGCTCGACGATGATCAAGATGTCGGAGTACATGGCCCTGGCGAAGCCGGTCGTCGCGTTCGACCTGCCCGAGCACCGCTTCACCGCGCAGGACGCGGCCCTGTACGCCCCACCGAATGACGAGCTGGAGCTGGCGCGGGCGATCGCCCGGCTCATGGACGATCCCGAGCGCCGCCGGATGATGGGCGAGCTCGGGCGGCGGCGGGTCGAGGCGCAGCTCGCCTGGTCCTTTTCGGTCCCGAACCTCTTGATGGCCTACCGAGCCGTGCTGCCGCGTGCCGCCGCGAGCCTTGGGCACAGCGGCGTCAGGGACGCGATTCGATGATCGGAAGACGTCTGGCCGGCGGCGTCGGTCGGGACCGAGCGGCCACTGGGGCGCGGGCGCGGCGATGGTCCACGCCCGACGGCGGGTACCGGGTGTCCGTCTCAGACGTGACCTACGATCCGCACTGGGACGCCTTCCTGGCCGCGACGCCCGGTGGCGACCACGCCCAGACGGGCCTCTGGGCCGGTATGAAGGCCTGGCAAGGCTGGCGCGTGGCCCGGGTGATCGTTCGACGCGACGAACGAATCGTCGGCGGGGCGCAACTGCTGCTGCGCCCGATCCCACTGGTGGGCGCCGTGGGCTACGTGCCGCGGGGACCGATCTGCGCACCGGACGAGCCGACCGCGGCGCGGGTCGTCGTCCGAGCGCTCCGGCAGCTCACCGCGCGGCGCGGGGTGCGGTGCCTGATCGTGCAGCCGCCGCTCCACGGCGAGCGGGTGGCGCGCGAGCTGGTGGCGCACGGGTTTCGGGGGAGCGTCCTCGAACCCCAGCCGGCGCACGCCGTCTTGATCGACCTGCACCGCGACCTCGACGAGATTCTGGCGTCCATGCACAGCAAGACTCGCTACAACCTCCGCCTCGGGCAGCGGAAGGGGGTCGTGGTCCGCGACGGGGCCGAGGGCGACCTGGACACGTTCCACCGTCTGCTGGTCGCGACCGCCCGGCGGCAAGGGTTCGAGGCCGAGCCGAGGGAGTACTACTCGGAGCTGTGGCGGCGGCTCGGCCCGGCCGGTCACGTCAAGCTGTTCCTCGTCGACTACGCCGGCGAGACCGTCTCCGCAGAGCTGGCCGTCGCGTTCGGGGATACCGTGACGTACAAGCGCGGCGCCTGGTCCGGACGCCACGGCACCTGCCGCCCCAACGAGGTGATGCACTGGGAGGTCATCAAATCGGCCAAGGCGGCGGGGTACCGCTTCTACGATCTCGAGGGGATCGACCCGAAGCTTGCCGCCCGGCTGGCGTCGGGAACGCTGCAGGTCGATGCTGTGCCGCGGTCGCTCACGTCGTTCAAGCTGGGGTTCGGTGGCTCCGTGACGCTCACGCCCGGGTCGTACGCCTACGTCCCGAATCCTGTCCTGCGCGGCGCCTACACGGCGGTCAGCGCGAAGCTGGAAGATCGCGGCCTGATGGAGAAGGCCGAGCCCCTGCTCCGGAGCATCATCCGTGGTTAGCCGCGCGGCAGGGAAAGACTGGCCAACCGACATGAGCCTTTCCGTTGCGTCCGCAAGCGATCGTAGGAGTGATGGGGGAGGAATGGATATCTTGCGCCTCGTCGCCGTGGACCCGCGATCCGATCCGCGCTGGGCGCCCTTCGTCGCCGCCCACCCCGACGGGACGGTGTACCACCACCCGGCCTGGTTGCGGCTGCTGGAGCGAGTGTACGGCTATACGCCGATGCACCTGGCCTGCGAGACCGACGAGGGGCACCTGCGCGGCGTGCTGCCGCTCTTCCGGACCCGCGGGCTCATCACCGGTCGGGGGCTGGCGTCCCTCCCCCGCACGCCGGTCGCCGGTCCGCTCGCCCACGACCGCCGGGCGCTGGCCGCCCTGGTGTCCGCGGCGATCGAGCGCGTGCGCGCCGAGCCGGGCGGGAAGCTCCAGTTCAGGATCCTGTCGACCGAGCTCGACGGCCTGGCCGAGGGGCTGGTCGGCACTCCCTGGGAGACGACGTACGTCCTCGACTTGCCCCAGAACTCGGCGACGCTTCGCTTCGGCAACTCGCGGAACCACGGGCGGATCAAGTGGGCGGTCAACAAGGCGGAGCGGCTCGGGGTCCGGGTCCGGCCGGCCGAAACCGAGCGCGAGCTGCGGGCCTGGTACGAGCTGTACCTCGACGCGATGCGTTGGCACGTCGTGCCGCCCCGCCCGTATCGCTTCTTCCAGGCCTGCTGGCGGGAGCTGCGTCCGAGCGGGCTGATGCGGCTGCTCCTGGCCGAGCAGGTCGAGGCGGGGCGGTCGCGGCTGCTGGCCGGCTCGCTCCTGCTGATGTTCGGTCACACCGTGTTCTACGCGTTCAACGGCCGACGGCGAGACGACCTCTCGCTGCAGCCGAACAACGCGCTCCAGTGGCGGGCGATCCACGACGCCTGCCGGGAGGGATATCGGCGGTACGACCTCGGTGCCGTGATGGAGGGCAACGTCGGCCTGGCGGACTTCAAGGCCAAGTGGGGCGCCGAGCCGCGCCACGTCCACAAGTTCTATTACCCGGGGCTGTGGGAGTCGGAGCCGGGCACCGTGCCGGTCGGCGGCAAGGTCCGCCGGGCCGCGGACGCCGCCTGGCGGCGGCTGCCGCTCCGCGCGACTGCGCTGATCGGTAACATCGTCTACAGCCGCCTCTAGGGTGCGCCCCTAAAGGTGGTTGGAAGGGGGGAAAGTCTGGTGGCTGCCTTTGGAATCGAGCACGCAGCCGGGCGAGTGAGGGGGCTCGCCGGCCGCGTCGGGCCGGCCGGCCGGTCGGGTATGCCGCGCCTGGTGGCGCTGCTCGGCGGGACGACCAACCTGGCCGACTGCCTAGTCGCCCTGCACTACTTGATCGACCGACGGGAGCAGGTGCGTGGCCCGGTCATCGCCGAGTACGAGCGCGAGTTCGCGCGCACGATCGGCGTTCGCCACGCCTACAGTTTCTCGGCGGGTCGGGTAGCCCTCTACGGACTGCTCCGCGCGCTGAACATCGGGCCGGGCGACGAGGTGCTCGTCCAGGTCCCGACCCATATCGTCGTCCCCAATGCCGTCCGCTACACGGGCGCCCGGCCGGTCTACGTGGACTGCGAGCTCACTACCTACAACATGGACCTGCGCGACGCCGAGCGACGGATCACGCCGAGGACGCGGGCGCTGGTCCTGCAGCACACGTTCGGCAACCCGGCCGACATCGGGGCGGTGCTCGAGCTGACCCGCCGGCATGGCATCGAGCTGATCGAAGACTGCGTCCACGCCCTCGGCGCGCGCTACGACGGCCGTCTGCTCGGGAGCTTCGGGCGGGCAGCCTTCTTCAGTACCGAGGAGACGAAGACGATCTCGAGCACCATGGGCGGGATGCTCGTGACGGACGACGCGGAGCTGGCGACGCGGCTGCGCGCGTTCCGGGCAGGCTGCGCCTGGCCATCCGCCGCGCTGACGACGGGCTACCTGCTGAAGCTCGTGCTGTACCACCTGCTGGCCGAGCCGCACGTCCACCCCTACAGCCGGGCGCTCTACAACGGCGTCGGGCGCCGGCACCCGTTGCCGAAGGCGACGAGCGAGGTTGAGTTCGTCGGCGCCCGTCCGGACGACTACGAGCTCCGCCTGAGCAACGCCCAGGCCAACCTGGCCCTGCGCCAGCTCCGGCGGCTCGAATCGAACGTGGCGCATCGCCGTCGGGTCGCCGAGGCGTATCGCGTGCACCTGTCCCGATACGGCTTTGCGACGCCCGAGACGCCGAGCCGGGGGCAGGCGGCCTTCGTCCGCTACCCCATCCGGGTCGCTCGCAAGCAGCCGGTCTTGAACGCGGTCAGGCCGCACGCCATCCTGGGGACCTGGTTTGACTCGGTCCTGGAGGAGGCGGCGTCGCCGACCGCGTGCGGGTACGAGCCGGGCGCGTGTCCGCAGGCGGAGGCCGCGACGAGACACCTGGTCAACTTGCCGACCCACCCGCGTATCGAGGAGCGGGACGTCGACGCGATCGTGTCGGCGTTGGTCAGGGCGGCCTCGCCCGGAGCGTGATGCTCGATGGAGACCACCACGGTAGACCCATCCGAGCCGTTCTACTGGGACGCGTACCGCGATACGACCGTCGGGCGGTACCTGTTCCAGCGCGAGTACGCGTTCATCAGGCGCTGTCTCGGTCAGGACAGCCGAACGCACTCCCTGCTCGACCTCGGGTGCGGTAGCGGCAGGCTGACGATGCCGTTGCGCGACGCGGGCTACACCATCGTCGGGATGGACCTCAGCCCGGTGGCGCTCGCGGCGCTCCGCACGCAGACCCGCGAGGTCCGGCTCGTGCGGGGCGATACGCGACATCTCCCGTTCGCCGCGGGCAGCTTCGATGGCGTGGTGGGCATCCAGACGCTCGACTACGTGGAGCTGGACGCGTTCATGCGGGAGTGCGGCCGCACGCTCGCCCTCCGGTCGGCCGACCTGGACTACCGGGAGGTCCTGCGCGCGGCCCGCGACCACGATTTCGAGGTTCGGGCCGTCAGCGGCTACACCTGGCTGCCCTTCACTCGCCACAGCGACAGCACGCTCGTTCGCGCGGCCGCGCTCGTCGCGTCTGCGTTGCGGCTCGATCGCTCTTACGAAATCAGTCCGAAGATCCTCGTGGCAGCCAGGAGGGGGCGTTCGTGAGCGTCGTCTGCATCGATCCGCTGGTCGACCCCCGCTGGCAGCGGCTCGTCGACCGCCACGCGAGTAGCGTCTTCCACTCGCCCGCCTGGCTGAAGGTATTGGTCGACACGTACGGCTTCGAGACCGGCGCGCTGGTGCTGCTCGACGGCGGCGGCGAGCCCCGGGCCGGGCTGCCGTTCTGCCGAGTGGATGACCTGATGGGCGAGCGGCTCGCGGCGCTGCCGTTCTCGGACTACTGCGACCCGCTAGTCAGCACGCGCGAGGAGTGGGACGCGCTGGCCGGCGTCCTGCTGGCGCGCGGCTGCCCGGTCACGCTGCGCCCGCTGCACAACGCCATCCCGTCCGCCGACGAGCGATTCGCCCACCTCAAACAGGCGAAGTGGCACGGCGTCGATTTGCGGCCGGACCTCGAGGCCCACTGGGCGCGCCTGCACGATTCGGCCAGGCGCGCGATCCAGAAGGCCGAGCGCGGCGGGGTCCAGGTGCGCGCCGCCGCGGGACCGGAGGAGCTGCGTGCGTTCTTCGAGCTGCACCTGGGCGTGCGGAAGCACAAGTACCGCCTGCTGGCCCAGCCGTACCGCTTCTTCGAGAACATCTGGGCCGGCTTCGTCGCGACTGGGCATGGCCGGCTCAGCCTGGCCGTCCACGAGGAGCAGGTCATCGGTGGGGTCCTGTTCCTGGAGTGGAAGGACACCCTCTACTACAAGTTCAACGCGTCCGCGCCGAATGATCTCGGCCTGCGGCCGAACGACCTGCTGATGTGGGAGGGGATCAAGTACGGCAAGGCGCGCGGATTGACATCCCTGGACCTCGGGCTCAGCGACTGGGACCAGGAGGGCCTGATTCGCTACAAGCGCAAGTTCGCCACCGACGAGAAGACTATCTCGTTCCTGAAGTACGTCCCCGATGGCTGGCAGGTGCCGGCCGGCGGGCAGCTCGGCCCGCTGCTCGGTCAACTGACGGAGCTGCTGACCGACGCGGACGTATCCGATCGGGTGACCGACCGGGCGGGGGATCTCCTGTATCGCTTCTTCGTGTAGCGCGATTCACTGTGCATCGATCGCGGTGGCGGGGCCGCCCGGGGGCGACCGCATCGACGGAAGGACCAGATGAGAAGACGGTTCGCACGCATGGACGCAAACGCGCTGACGAATGCCATGATCCGGGAAGGGTGCTGAGGATGCCTCGCGTGCGCGCCCGGCTGATAGCTGCCGCGATGCTCGCCGTCGGCGTCATGACGGTTCCTGTCGTCGGCTCGGCAATCGAGAGCTCGGAAGGATCTGACTGCGCGGAGCCCGCGCCGGCAGCAGCAACCGACTGTGTCGCGGAGTCGGCGTCGCCGTCCGACGTCTCGGCCCAGCTTCATGATCGGGTCGGCTGGGCGGCGGAGGCGGCCGCGACGGAGGCGGCTGCGAGCGCGGGCGTGCTGTGGCGAGCCGACCACGAGGAGGGGGACCTCTCCGACTGGGATCGCGACGACTGCGGCGGCCAGTTCGACAACGGCGCCGCCTACACGGAGTTCAGCAACGGCACGCGGAACGGCTCCGGCGGGATGCGGTTGCGGGTACCCGACATGAACACGGGTAACAGCGAGGGTGCGCGCGCGTTCCGCTGGTGCGAGTCCCGGCAACACCAGGCCCTCTACTACTCGGCCTGGTACTACATCCCCGAGAAGGTCCGTGTCGACGGCTGGTGGTGGCTTATGGAGTGGAAGTCCGAAGGCTCGTACAACGCCAAGTTGGGACTCGCGGTCGCTAATCGCTCGGATGGGGCCATGTACATCGGGCTCGGGCGCGGCAGCGACTCGGGAGGGGGCTGGTGGCCCCAGTCCGTCGCGAACCTGCCGGTTGGGCGGTGGTTCCACCTCGAGGTGTACTACAAGAAGGCGGCCGACGCGACCGGACGGGTGACCGTCTGGCAGGACGGTGTCCGGATCATCGACCTTGCTGGCGTGCAGACGGCGAACAGCAGCGACCTGGGCTGGGCCGTTATCAACTACGGCCAGTACACCCGGCCGGCGGACGTCGAAATCTACATCGATGATGTCACGATCAGCACCCAGCGGCCGGGTCCATGAGCCGGTCTGCCCGCTTGCGGCAGCCGGCTCCGTCGCGATGCCACCTCCACCGTGCCGCCTTGCGGCACGCGTACCGCGCCAGGTGACCCAGCATGCTCGTCGCCAGCCTGCCGAGGATAGCCGCGAACGTCGTCTCGATCCTGTCGAGCGACGTGATGAGCCGGGCCACGACGTTCGTCCTCTACGCCCTCGTCGCGCGCCACCTGGGCGCCCACGAGTTCGGCCAGATGTCGCTGGCGCTCACGCTGTTTTACACGTTCCAGGTGCTGGCGGCGGCCGGCTTGAAGACGCTGGTCACGCGGGAAGTTGCCAAGGACCGGGCGGAGACCGGGCGCTATGTCGTCAACGGCAGTCTCGTCGCCGTGGCGGCGTCCGGGTTGGCGATCGTGGCACTGCTCGTGTTCGTCTCGCTGATGGACTACGCGCCGGACACGACGTCGGTGATCCTGCTGCTCGCGCTCGGGCTCCTGCCCTTCGCCCTGTCAGCGGTCTGCGAGGCCGTCTTTCAGGCCTGGGAGCGGATGCACTACATCGCGTATGCGAACGCCCCGGTGAACCTCGCCAAGATGGGGCTGGGATTCGCCGTCCTGCAACAGGGATACGGCCTGAACCAGGTGATCGCCGTGATGATGCTCTCGCAGGTCGTCCTGGTAGTGATCGAGTGGTGGGTGATCGCTCACCGCATCGAACGGCCAATCCTGGCGCTCGACCTGCCGTTCGCGGTGCACGTGGCCCGGTCCACGATGACCTTCCTTGGCATCGACGCGCTCATCGCGATCGCCGCGAGCCTGAACGTCGTCCTGCTGTCGAAGCTCTCCGACGAGGTGGAAGTCGGGCTCTACAGCGCCGCGTTCCAGTTGCTGTCGCCCGTCATGCTGGTGCTGCAGAGCGTCGTCCTGAGCGTCTTCCCGATGATGTGTCGGCACGTCGACCCGGGCTTCGAGGCCCTGCGGCGGATTGCCGAGCAGGTGATGGCCTTGCTGCTGGCGCTCGTCCTGCCGCTTGCGGTTGGCCTGTTCTTCCTGGCCGAGCCGATCCTCCTGCTGCTCTACGCCAAGCGCGACTTCATGCAGTCTACCCAGCTCCTGCAGGTGGCCGTCTGGGGACTCATCCCGACAGCGCTCATGAGCGTGCTCGGCTACGTGCTGATGGCGACGCACCGCGAGCGGCTGACGCTCGGGCTGGTGGCGGCCCACGCGCTCGGCAACCTCTTGATCGGCCTGGTGGTCATCGGCAAGTTTGGCGCGCTCGGCGCGGTCGCCATGGTCTTGCTCGACAAGGTGCTTGGCTTGGTCGAGCACTACGCGATCGTCTCGCGGCTGCTCCCGAAGGTAGCGCTGAGCACACGGGTCTGGCGGCCGATCGTCGCGAGCGCGTGCCTGGCAGCCTGTCTCGCCCTAGTGAGAGACTATGGGCTGATTGTATCGACCATATCAGGTGGCCTAGTGTACGCAGGAGTCCTGCTGGCGCTGACGATCTGGTCATTCGGCGGGCCCGCTCAGCTCAGGGCAGCTTACCTGCGCCAGTGGTCCGAGTAGCGCGTACATTCCCACCGGTCGCGATGGGTCGGGGGCGGCTCACCTAATATTTAAGATCACCCGGACCGCCTCGGTGAGGCGCATCGGCGCAGGCAGCGCCGGACACCGAAGCGCGGATATGCTGAGTCGGGACAGCGAGACGGGCTCGCCGAGGGCCCGTCGATACCGCTGATAGGGTAGGTGGTCATCCAGCGAGAGCGACGGCGCGGAGATACCGAGGCGCTCAAGAGAGCGCTTTAGCCTGTGGAACTCGTCGACGTACTGGTCCCGATTGCGCCGGAACTTCTCGCGGGTCCGTTCAGCATCGTCGTCGTCGGCCTGACGCCCCCAGTACGACATGTTCTGGCCGTGGAGCCGGAAGAGGGCGAGCGATCCGCGCAGGCCGACGACCGGCCCGACAAAGGCGGCCGGGCCAGCGAGGTACGTGTCGGGATAGGTGGTGCGGTTCGGGGGCGGGACGGGCAGCAGGCGCCCGGCGAAGGAGCGGCGAAAGGCGAGGGCACTGGTCGTCGGGTGCGGCCACCACCCGCCGGACCGTTCAACTTGGTGGCGGATGTCGCCACGCCAGACGGCGCGGGGCCATGGCCGGCCAATCCCGGCAAGTTGGCCGTCGATGGCCTGGAGCGGGTGGTAAACGAGCGTCGCGCGTGGATTAGCTGCGAATGCCCGGACGACGCGCGAGACTTTCCGGGGTAGGAACAGATCGTCCGCGTCCAGCAAGCAGATGACGTCCCCGCGGCTGGCCTCGAATCCGGCGTTGATCGCCGACGCGTGCCCGCCATTCTCCTTGTACACCGGGACAATGTGATCGCCATAGCCGGCGATGATCTCTCGCGAGTAGTCCGTGGAGCCGTCGTCGACGACGACGACCTCGATATGTGGATAGGTCTGGTTGAGGGCGCTGTCGATCGCGTCGCGCAAGAAGCGGGCATAGTTGTAGTTGCTGATGACGACCGAGGCGAGGATATTCGACCCGCCGGATGGGCGCGGGGCCGCTCGTTCGGTCAGCTCTTGCGCGATGGGCGTCATTTCGACCATCAGCATCGACGCTCCCCCGTCGCCGTGAGTGCACCCCAGACCGATGGTGACTTCAGGGGGCAATGGATGTGCTGAATGGTACCACGGGTGCGCGGCGAATTAGGGGACGCCCGGCGTAGGGTTCCCCGGCTTCCGAAGACCGCCGTGCGGGCCTCGTCGCGGGTGCGCCCCGCGGTGCGCCGTTCAACAGCGACCGGTGCGGGCGTCTCCCGAGACGGACCAGGACAATGACCCAGAGTGCGGGCTTGGCGTCGCGGTTGCCGTGATTCAGTCGGTGGCGCTGTCGGCGGCCGAACTGATTCTTGCCGTCGTAGCAGTCGCCGACCGAGCCCTTTGAGATGGCGATCCCGGCCTCGGGTAGAGTCCCGGTGAGATACCCTCCTGAAAATGGCGGTTCAGGCGGCGACCTCCGGGCCGGGACTGGCTGGCTGGAGGGTGACGGTGTAGCCAAGCCGTTCGAGGCGTCCGACGAGGCGGCGCTCGACGCGCTGGCGGTCCA
>JALYGH010000569.1 GCA_030777205.1 Chloroflexota bacterium | reverse complement strand
CACGTGGCGCTGGACGGGACCAAGCTGAAGGCCAACACGTCGAAGCACAAGGCGATGAGCTACGGCCGCATGCAGCAGCGGGAGGCGCAGCTCCGGGAGGAGATCGGGCGACTGGTCGAGCAGGCCGAGGCCCGGGACGCGACCGAGGACCGGGAGTACGGGGCCGACTCGGACGGCTACTCCGTGGCCGACGAGCTGACGCGGCGCGAGGCGCGCCTGGCGAAGATCCGGGCGCTGCGCGAGCGGCTGGAGGCGGAGCAGCGCGCGGAGCGGGGTCGCGCCGCGGACGCGGCGCCGGCGATCGAGGACAAGGAGCAGCGCTCGTTCGCGGACGGCGACGCGCGGATGATGCTCATGAAGCGGGGCGAGTACGACTATGCCTACAACGCCCAGGCGGCCGTCGACCGGGAGCACGGGGTGATCGTCGCGGCCGACCTCACCAATGTTGCCCCGGACGTCGGCCACCTGCCGGGCCTGCTCGGGCGGGTGCGGGCCCTCCGCGCGGTGGCGGAGATCCCGGCGGAGACGGCGACGACCGCGAGCGCCGACGCGGGGTACTTCAGCGGGGACAATGCGGCCGAGGACGGGGACGGGCTCGACCTCCTGATCGCCGCCGGGCGCGACGACCCGGCGGCGGCCGGGAGCAAGGCGGGCGTCTACCCGGCCGACCGCTTCGGCTACGACGCCGCGCGGGACGTGTGGGTCTGCCCGGCCGACAAGCTCCTGGCACGCCAGGTCACCCCGCCGGGGGCGACGGGGCGCGCCGTCCAGCACCGCTACCTGGCCGACCCGGCCGAGTGCGCCGCCTGCCCGCTGCGCAGCCAGTGCCTGAAGCCCGGCGAAGAGCGGCGGGCCCTGGACGCCCGCCGCTGCCGCCCCACCGGCGCCGTGCGCTTCAAGCTCCGCCAGCCGGATGCCCGCCGGCGCTACGCCCGCCGCAAGGCGATCGCCGAGCCGGTCTTCGGCCAGCTCAAGCACGCGCGCGGCTTCGACGCCGTGAGCCTGCGGGGGCTGGCCCGCGCGACCGGCGAGTACCTGCTGGCCTGCCTGGCCCACAACCTCGGCAAGCTGCTCCGCGCCTGCCCGCACCCGGCCGCGCGACCGGCGCCGGCCGCGGCTCCGTGAGCCCGGGCCGACCGCCCCCGGTCTGCCGCCCTGGCCCGCCGACCCCGGCGGCACGCGCCCGACCGCCGACTTCCGTCCACGCCGCCGTAGACCCCGGCGACGACCGGCCAGCTCCCCGGTGCTGCCCCCCACCGGGCGGACCCGTGACCCAGGCTCCTAGTGCCCGGGCCGGTCGCGGCCACGGCGACGCTCGTCGTCGCGGGCCTGGCGCTCGCGACGCTCTTGGATCCGCCGATCTTCCTGGTCGCTGAGGCCGGCGATGGTCGCCATCACCCGCCAGGCGCCGTTGATCAGCGTCTCCGCCTCGCTGCCGCCAATCTCCCAGGACGGGTCGCTCGACTTGGCGAGCTCCCAGCAGCGGCGCTGGACGTGGACGCCCAACTCCGCCGCCAGGGCCGCCAGCAGGTACGTCCCCTGGCGGTAGTCGATGCTCTCGGAGCGCTGGACCAGGTATTCGAGCAGCAGCTCGGCTTGCTGGCGAGCCTGCTCTTCGAGCTCCTCGCGCTGCGTCACGAGCAGACGAGACTACGAGGCGCGGCGCGCCTGCTGGGCAGTCTTCTGCGCCATCAACTGCGGCGCGAACGGCGAGTCTTCCGCTTCCAGGTAGACGTTGCCGCCGCAGAAGCCGCAGCGCGAACGTCCCGCCCGGTTGATGAGCGGCGGCGCGGACGGCAACCGGTGGAACCGACCTTCGCGAATGTGCCCGGAGGCACGTCCGCACATCATGCAATGGACGTTGAAGACGTGAGCCATCCCCCTGCTCCCCCTTGAGATTCCTCGTAAGTCACGTCGAAGTCGGGTGCGTCGGCCGGCAGACCTTACCGGCGAGCGATTGTCCCGCACTGGCAGGCAAGGAGCGTGCCAGGCCGACTCGTCGGTTGGAGCTGTTCTGCCACCAACGCGCGGCGTGCAGCAGGCTTAAGGCACGTCCTGTACCGGGGCGAGGGATGCGTAGCGTTTAGCGTTGCAGACCGGGCGAGTTGGTCGCGCCGCGCTCGACGTACATAGAGCGCTCGGCGACGATCGGCTTGTCCGCGATGACGCGGGTCGAGACTTCCGCGTCCGGGACGATCTCCCCGACGTCGATCGTCAGCCGGCTGCTCGGCCGCATCAGGAAGCTGCGCATGACCGGCGGCTTCCCGCCCGTGCCCATCAGCGTTAGGTCGACCTGGACGGGCTCCGGGTGGGGGTTGAGCAGGGCGAGCATCTCGCGGTACGGCGCCCGGGTCGAGCCCTCCGGCAGGTACCACTCGGTGTTGGGGATCTGGATGGCCACGGAGTTGTGGCCGCCCGCTCCCGTCGCGAGGTACACCGAGCGCTCCGCGATGATCGGCCGGTCGGCCTCGATGCGGGCGCCGAAACGACCGTTGGGCACCACCTGATCCGCGTACACGCTAAGTCGGGCATTGCCGTCAAGCGCGTAGTACCCGACGGTCGGCTCGCCGTCCTCGCGGATGAACGTGACCGCGACGTTGGCGATTTCGGCGTTCGGGTTCTGGAGGAGGATCCAGGTATCGTAACCGGGCCGCGTGTCGCCCTCGGCCAGGAACCAGGTGTTCCCCGGCGTCTTCACGCCGAGGGTGCCGTGCCCACCGCCGTTCGCGAAGTACATCGACCGCTCCACGACGATCGGCAGGTCCGATGTCACCGTGGTCGCGAAGCCCGACGACGGCAGGATATCGTTCGTGTCGATGCTCATCCGCGTCAGCGGCGGCAGCGGCTGGTCGACCTCGACGACGCCGCCGCTTTCGACCATGAACGTCAGGTGCGCTGTCGCCAATTCGGCGTTCGGATTGAAGAGCTGGATCCAGGTGTCGAACGGCGGCTGGGTCGAGCCTTCGGCCAGGTACCACGTCTGGGCCGGCGAGCGGGTCCCGACACCGCCGATGCCGTCGTTCCCGAACAGGATGGTGCGCTCGGCGAAGAGGGTCGAGTCGGCATCGACCTGGAAGGAGAGGAGCGCGTTCGGCACGACGGCGTTCGCGTGGACGCTGGCGCGGCTGTTCGGGCCGACCTCGACCACCTGCTCGGCAACGGCGCCATCCTGGGTCACGAACGAGATGCGGGCCGTCGTCGCCATGTCGAGCGGGTTCTGGAGGATCAGCCACGTATCGAAGCCCGGCGTCGTGTTGCCGTCGGCGAAGTACCAGGTGGAGGGCCGAGCCGGCAGCGGGCCGGGCAGGGGGAGCGGTCGGAGCGTCGGCAAGACGATCGCCGGCCGAGCCGCCAGGGCCGGGGTGGCGGTGGCGCGCGGGGCCGGCG
>JALYGH010000568.1 GCA_030777205.1 Chloroflexota bacterium | reverse complement strand
GCGTCCGGCTCAATCGGGGCGCCACCCGGCGGGGTGGCCGACCGCGACTCGATGGCAACGGCCAGGCTGAGCGGTCCCGTGATGTCGGTGCCCTCGTCAAGCCGAATCGCCTGCGGATCCCGCAGCGCCGCCTCGTCCGTCTCGGCCCAGCTCCGCTCGGACGTCTGGGCCAGCGGGGTAATGATTGCGTCGGGCGACGCGCCGCTCGGGACGTTGACGTAGGTCGTCCCGGGGAACAGCACCGGCGGCATCTGCTCGGTGATCGGGTGTTGCGGGAACCGGTTCACGACCGGATTGAAGGGCGTGCGGTAAAACCCGTTGCGGTCCGTTTCCACGACGTATGCCCGGCCGATCTCGACGTTCCAGCGGGTCAGGAATGCGTTCAGGCCCGCATCGACATTCGGGTCGCCGAGGAGCAGCAGGTCGCCGCCGCGATTCAGGTAGTCGTCGATCGCCGCCCGCTCCTCGTCGGCGAACGGGGTCTTGGGACCGGCGACGACGACAACCTCCGCGTCCTCGGGAACCTGTCCGGTCGTGAACAGGTTCAGCGGCTCGACGACGAAGTTGCGCGCCTCCATCGCCGTCTTCAACTGGCTGTACCCGTCCGGGTCGAAGGAGTCGAGTGAGTGCTCGTTGTGTCCGACCGTGAAGTACGCCTTGGTCGGATTCGGCTGGATGAGCTTGAGGATGCCGGTCGTCAGGTCCGCTTCGCGCGTACCGGTGATCTGTTGCTGCCGGTCGCCCATCAGCAGGACTGATGTCCCCAGCTCGCGGACGCCGAGCTGCTGCGCCGCGGCCGGGTTCTCGATCGGGTCGATGAACTGGTACGAAAGCTGGCCGTTCGAGCGTACCTGGTACTCGGTCAGCAGCTCCTCGAACTCGCGTCGGCGCGGGTCGGTCACGTCGAAGAAGCCGAGCACCTGGATCGGCTGGCTGACCTGCTGCAGGATATTGAGCGTCTCACCGGACAGCGAGAACCGCTGGTTCGCGGTCAGGTCCCACCGCTCGGCGCGCCGAGCGCCGAGGACGTTGAGCAGCGTCAGGATGCCCAGGAAGATCGCCGCGAGCGCCAGCGTGTTGCCCCCGTACAGCGCCCCGCGCGTCGTCATAGCGCCCCAGACGGCCTCCGGGTCGATGGCGACCGCGATGCCAATCAGCAGGATGCCGGCGGCCAGCATGATCCGCATCGGCGTGTCGAAGGCGGTGAAGATCATGTAATAGCCCGCTGCGCCAAGGATGAGCAGGCCGCCCAAAATGGCGAGCGGCATCTTGAGGGCATCCGGCGATAGCGAGGGACCCCGGCGGGGCGGCGCCGCGGCGCGGCCGTCCGGGGCGGCCGTCCGACGATCCTTCATGCGAGTGGTCCTCCGAGGGTCGGACGCCTAACCGCGCCAGCGACGAGTCTGGAGCGACAAGAACGTGATGAACAGGGCGCCCGCCACGATGCTCAGGAAATAGATGACGTGGGAAGAGTCGATGACGCCGCGCGAGAAGTCCTGGAAGTGGCTCGTGACGCTCAGGTAGCGGACGATGTCGCCGAACGGCCGGCCGACGAAGTTGGCCACCGACTCGCTCAGCCACATCAGTAGCAGGATCGCGAACGTGACGAACGCGGCGACGATCTGGTTCTGGGTGAACGACGACACCATCAGGCCGATCGCCAGGAAGGCCGCCGCCTGGAGGATCACCCCGAGGTAGCCGCTGATGATCGGGCCGACGTCGGGGCTGCCGAACACGAACAGCAGCGCCGGGAAATACAGGGTCAGGACCAGCAGCGCCAGGACGAACAGCAGGGCGCCGACGAACTTCCCGAGCACGACCTCGATGTCGCGAACGGGCGTCGTCAGCAGCAACTCGATGGTGCCGGTGCGGGCCTCCTCGGCCAGCAGGCGCATCGTGATGAACGGCGCGACGAACAGCCAGATGACGCTGAGGTTGCTGATGAGGTAGCGCAGCGATGCTTCGTTGGTGTTCAGGAGGATCACGGAGAACAGGTAGCCGGCGATCAGCAGGAACGCCGCGCCGATCACGTAGGCGATCGGCGACACGAAGTACGACTTCAGCTCGCGCTCGGCGATGGCCAGGGTGTTCCTCATGCCGCCACCCCTTCCGCCGGCGCACCGCTCTCCTCGGTGATCAGCTTCAAGAACACGTCTTCGAGGCTCATCCCGGCCTGGCGCAGCTCGAGCAGCCCGAACCCGCCATCCACGATCGCCCTGGCCAGCTCCTCGCGCGGGTCGGCGCCCAGCTCGCAGGCGACGTTGTAGACCGCGACGCCGTCGCGCGGGGCGCCGTCCACCTGGACGGCGGTCACCCGGGGCACGCTCTTGAGCGCGGCGGCGACGGCCGCGCGCGGCCCACGGACCTCGAGCTGGATCGCCTCCCCGCCGCGCAGCCGCCGGGTCAGGTTCTCCGGCGTGTCCTCGGCGATCACCTGGCCGCCGTCGACGATCAGCACGCGCGAGCAGATCATGCTCACCTCGGGCAGGATGTGCGTGCTGAGGATGACGGTGTGCTCGGCGCCGAACCCCTTGATGAGCTGCCGGACCTCGGTGATCTGGCGCGGGTCGAGCCCGACCGTCGGTTCGTCCAGCACAAGCACGTCCGGCGCCCCGAGCAGCGCCTGGGCCAGGCCGACGCGCTGTCGGTAGCCGCGCGAGAGCTTGCCGATGAGCTGGTCGGCACGGTCGTCGGTCCGGGTCGCCTCCATGACGCGGCCGACCTGGGCCTTCCGCTCCTTGCGCGGCACGCCCTTCAGCTTGGCCATGAAGTCGAGGTAACCCCCGACGCTCATCTCGGGGTAGAGCGGCACCGACTCGGGCAGGTAGCCGATCCGCCGCCGTGCCTCCACGGACTGTTTGAAGACGTCGAACCCGGCCACCGTCACGGTGCCGCTCGTCGGCGGCATGTAGCCGGTGATGATCCGCATCGTGGTCGTCTTGCCGGCGCCGTTGGGCCCGAGGAAGCCGAGCACTTCGCCCTTGTCTACTTTGAAGGTGACGTCGGTGACCGCGCGATGGGTCGCGTAATCCTTCGTCACGTGTTGAACGTCGATCATCGTTCCCACACTCGACAGGCCGCGGCCGGCCACATGCAGCCACGGGTTGGCACGCCCGCGACGCGCCCGATCGGGCGGCTCGTCGCACGCTCGGCAGGCCGCGCCAGCGGGGTGCAAGCGCGGACCCATCGCGTGTTATATCGACGCCCGAACCGGCCGGGCAAGAGTTCGGCGCGTTCGATCGCCAGGAGTGGAGGACGCGAGGATGCCCGCCGCGCGAGTCGGACAGGCCACCGGTGCGCCGCCAGCCCTGTGCTATCATCGTCCCGTTCAACCCGTCTTGGGGGCCTTCGTGCCGTCGCTCGCTCGAAGCACTCTCGGTCGGCCGACCACGCTCGCCGGGACGCTCTTGATCGTCATGGGTGTCGTGTTCCTCGGGTACGCGATCGGCGCGTACCTCGAGGCGGTGCCGGGAAGCAAAATCGTCGTGCCGACGCCCGTCGCGCTCGGGCGGCCACGGCCGACGATGACGGCAACCCCCGTCCAGCCGGCTACGCC
>JALYGH010000567.1 GCA_030777205.1 Chloroflexota bacterium | reverse complement strand
GAGTATGGAAACGCGGGAATCAGTTGGCCAGACGTTCCTGGGTGCGGCGCGCCAGGTTCTCGAAGAAGCGGGCGAGCCGCTACACCCGCGGGTAATCACTGAGCGGGCACTGGCGGCCGGGTTGGTGCGAACCAGCGGGAAGACGCCAGAGGCGACGATGGCCGCCCAGATCTACACCAGCATCCAGCGACAGGGCGAGCTTTCCCGATTCGTGCGCGTCGGTCGGGGCCTCTTCGGGCTTCGCTCCTGGGGTCTCGCGGGTCCACCGCCGAAGCGGCGCGCCGTGTCCCATCGGAAGCCGCCGACGAATGTCGTTTCGCTTGCCCAGGAGCCGGCCGAGCGGATCGCAGCCGAGGTCATGACGGCCCAGCACGACTCGACCGACTCGGTTCGGTTCGAGCGGGCGCTGACCGAAGCATTCAGCTTTCTGGGGTTCCAGGCGACACACGTCGGGGGAGCGGGACAAACCGACATCGTACTCGACGCCCCAATCAGCGCCGGGCGGTATCGGGTGGTGGTCGATGCGAAGTCGAACCGCAGTGGCAGAGTCGCCGACGGGCAGATCGACTGGAACTCGCTCCGTGATCATCGCAAGGCGGCCGAGGCCGACTACGTGCTGGTGATCGCGCCGGGCTTCGGGGGCGGGAACCTGCTGCGGCGGGCCGATGAGTACGGGGTGGCCCTGCTGCCGGCGGCCTCGGTCGCCGAACTCGTTCGGCTCCATCGGGACGTGCCGTTCAGCTTGGTCGAACTGCGTAGCCTGTTCGAAGCATCAGGACCGGCGACCCAGGCCGTCGAGCAACTCCAGAACAGTGCCGCGGTCACTCGCGGCCGTTGGCGACTCGTCGGCGAGTTGATCGCGCTGGTCGAAGAGCTACCAGTCGGTGTCTACGCGGACGCGCAAAAACTCTGGCTGCTGCTGTCATTCCAGCACAAGGAGAATGCCCCGTCGCGGGATGCGGTAGAGGATGCCGTCTCAATCCTGGCGAGCCGCGCATTGGGAGTCCTACGCCCGATCAACGGTAGTGGAGAGTACCAACTCACGATGCAGGCCGAAACGGCAAAGCGCCGTGTACGGGCCTTTGCACAGGCCGTTGCGGGCGAATTGCAGAACGAGTCGTCCTCGGCAACTGTGCGAGAGACGGCATCTGGTCTCGTGCCACGACCTGCTCCTCATCAGACCGCCGACCACCAGGCAGCATCCCCGCTTCCAGACTTCAACCCGGCCCGGGGGCGCGTGCTGGCACGACTGCAATCGCTCGGATTCGGACCACCAGAGATCATCTCGAAGCGCCACGTAAGACTACGTAAAGTCGGCAAACATCTCGGGCTCGCATTCCGCGCCTCGAGGATGTACGCCGACGGAAAGTGGTGGTGGACCTTTGCGGAGTCGGCGGACCACGCTCCTCTTGCTGGCTGCGATGCTATCGTCCTGGTCGGCCTGATGCAGGATCCGGCCGATCTGTCGCAGGCCCGACCTGAAGTGATGTTTCTCCCGTGGCAGGAGGCCGTCGAGACGGGACAGGAGCTTGATGCCTGGCTCCGAGACCGGCGACTGCACGTGTACGTGAGCCCGAACACTCGCCGCTGGGCAAGGTGGCTCGTAAAGCCCGATGAGCTGACCACTTCCTTGCTCGATGGTCTGCTCAGCAGATGACCGCTTCGATAAGGGATCCTCTGCCCATTTGACGAGCGGTAGTCCCGCCCGAGATGTATCCGTGCCAGCGACCGAAGTAGTCAGAAGCGTGGGCCGGAGTTGCCTTCGGCGACTGGGCAGCACGCATTCGCGCTGCTACGTTCCGACAGTTCTGCCCGACTCCGGGTCGAAGCTGACCTCGACGAGCGGGCTGCCAGCCACCCAGGCATCCAGGTCGCCAGAGCGGCCGAGGTTCGCCAGGATGCGCGCGAGGACCGCCCGTCGCTCACCAGCCTCGACAATCGGCCTGGCCCGCGCCGGCAGGTCCGCACGGGCGCTCTCCTTCAGGTGGAAGGTGAAGTCCGGGTTCGCGATGAGGTTGGCGTACCAGTCGCGCGAGCCGGGCGTGCCGGTCAGGTACACCCGACCGTCCAGGTTGTGGAACCACGTCTCGATGCGGCGTGGCTGCCCGCTCTTGCGGCCGATCGTCGTGATGTCGATGACCCGATCTCGCGCGAGCGCCCGGCGGACCTGCTCGTCCATGGGTCCAATCATCCCCCCGCCAAGTCTCCCAGCTCTTGTGCCCGGCATCGTTCCCGACGCCACCTGCCCGGCGCCCTACGCCGTCGCCTCGGCCGGCACGCCGGTCGCGCGGCGTGGAGCGAGCCGCCCGAGTCCGAGCGTGCAGGCGAGGTGGAGCAGTGGCAGCCCGAAGATCAGGATTACCGACAGCCCCATGATCTGGGTGTACGTCATCGGCTGGAAGACCGGCCAGATGTACTTGAAGACGACGTAGTTGATCGCACCGCCGTAGCAGAATAGCAGCGCCCGCTCGTGGACCAGGCGGCTCGGCAGCAGCGCCGCCAGCGCGACGAGCCAGGCCAGGTACCAGGGCTGCCACCAGAGGCAGGCGAACGCCAGGTAGACGAAGGTGACGTCGTGGGCCGCCGACAGCCAGGCGTCCCACGGCGACGCGTCGCTCGCCCGAGTCGGGACCAATTGCCCGGGAGCGTCGGCCGCATGTCCGGCGGTCGGGCTCACGCTCGACGCGGAGCCCGCCGCCTCGGCGCGGCGCTCGGCTCGCCAATACAGGCCCATCCGCGCCACGACGAACAGGAAGAACCCGAGTCCTACCAGCGTCGCCGTCAGGCGGCCGGCCTCCTCAAAGGGGTAGGACTGACGCAGGTACTCCCGCAGCATCGTCGGCAGTGACGCGGTGAACCAGTTGCCGCGCGACAGGAAGTACAGCGTCTCGCGCCCCTCCCAGAAGGGCGCATAGAGCGCCACCGCCAGGCCGAGGCCGAGCAGCCCTCCGCCGACGATCCAGGCCGCCCGCTGCCGCCACGCTGCCGGCCGGCGTAGCAGGCCGAGCAGGAAGGCCGGCCCGAGCGCGACGACCGGCAGCTTGGTCAGCACGGCCGCCGCCAGCAGGGGGAAGACCAGCAGTCGTGGTCCGCGCACCAGGACCAGGATGGCGAGCAGGAGGAACAGCACCATCACCACGTCGTTGTGGCCATTGCCGACCAGCTCGAACAGCAGCAGCGGGTTCCAGGCGAACAGCAGCGTGCCGGCGGGCGCCCGCGCCGGTGCGATCGTCTGGAGGATCTCCCAGATCACCACCGAGCAGGCCACGAAGCAGAGCAGCGCCAGCGCCTTGAACAGGAGCAGGCCGGCCAGGACGCTGCCGTTCGAGAGCGCGGTCGGGGCGAGGCTGATGACCTGCCAGAGCGGGCCGTACACCGACCGCTCGTTCGGCCACGGCGAGAAGCCGACCAGCGGATCCGGGAAGGCCGACGGCGGCTGGAGGAACGGGTTGCCGCCGTAGTCGAGCACGATCCGCCCGTACATCAGGTAGTCGTAGAGGTCGAGCGCCGCGACGGGGTAGATCACGATCGCCAGCGCGCCGAATCCCGCCTGCCCGATCAGGATCAGTTCGAGCGGGCCGGACGCCGGCCGCGCCCGAAGCAGGCGGTAGGCGACGTACTGGAGGGCGAACAGCAGCAGGAACGACCCGAGGTAGCGCGCCTGGCCCTCGCGCGTGTAGCCGCTGATGAACGCGTAGTCGAGGTGGGGCTGCTGCCAGAGTCGCCAGATCGACCAGGGCAGCGTCCACTGGGTGTAGTAGACGAGGGCGCTCGCCGCCCCGAGCAGGACGAGCCCACCCGGGGCCGCCCAGGCGGTCGCCCCGGCGGAGGACGGCGCCGACGCGGCCGACCCGGCCGCGGAGACCTCAGATCGAGACGCGATCACGGCCCGGCCACGGCCTCTTCCTCGATCTGGGGCGCCGCTTCGTTGTCCGGCTCGGCGTAACGACCGGGGCCGTGGGCCGTCCAGCAGGCCCGATCGAGGCAGACCGTCCAGTGCTGGGGCGAGTGGTACGCGACCGTCGCCGATGCGCGGAGGTCGGCGCGGAGCTGCGCGGCGCGGCCCGTGGCGCCCAGGCGCTTCGCGACCACCTCGACGGCCATGCCCTGGCTAAACGGCGGTAACGACTCGCCCGCGGCCTCGGCGGGGCGGGCCGGGGTCGGCGTGGGCGGCGGCGTGTTGGCGCGCACAGTCAGGCCGACGCCGTAGGCCGCTACGCCGACGAGCGAGAACGCCAGGAGCCAGCCAATCACGAAGGTCCGCATCGTGCCTCATCAAGGATAGCATCACGCCGGGCCGGCTCGACGGCGGCCGATCGAAGGCCCGGGCAGGAGGTGACAGGACGCCGCGCCCGAGTCGGGCTTGACCTCGGGCGATAGATGAGATAGTATCTCAGTAGCTCCTGCGGCGGATCACGTGAGGTTGATCGAGTAGAATGGTGTTCGGGACGATTATGGGACGACAGCAGATCCACGAGATCGTGGCCGAGGAGCGCGCGGAGTTGGCCGACGCCGCCCAGATCATCGACCGCCTGACCAGGGAAGGCCATCGGCTCACGACGCCGCGTCAGGCGATCATCAAGCTTGTCGCGCCGCGCCAGGACCACTTCAGCGCGCAGGAGGTCTGGGACGAGGTCCGCGAGCGGTACAGCGGGATCGGCCGGGCGACGGTCTTCCGCACCCTGGACCTGCTGACCGAGCTCGGCGTGCTGAACCGCATCCACACCGGCGACGGCTGCCATCGGTACACCGTCTGCGAGACGACGCACCACCACCACCTGATGTGCGTGGAGTGCGGGACGGTCTCGTCGCTGGAGGCGGCCGGCATCGAGCACCAGATCCGCCGGCTCGCCACCGAGGCCGGCTTCGACCTGCTCACCCACCACCTGGAGCTGGTCGGCCGCTGCGCCAACTGCCGTGCGCGCGGCGACGCCTCCGTCATCGCGGAGTAGGCCCGAGCTCACCGCGCCGGGGCATCGGCATGCAGCGATCAGCCGTGGCTCGGTGGCGTGGCGACGAGATACAGTCTCACATGAGGACGACGTGGCCCGCGTGACCGACGCGGCGACCGACAGGTTTTCGACCGCCCCGGTGCCGCCGAGCGGCCGCGCTCCGCGAGCCGGCACCCACGCGGTCGAGCTGCGCGGCGTGGCCGGGGGATACGGACGGCGTATCGCCCTCGACGGGGTGAACCTGACCGTCCCGACCGGGACATTGACGGCGGTCGTCGGGCCGAACGGCGGCGGGAAGTCGACCCTCTTGAAGCTGCTGCTCGGGCTGATCGAGCCGTGGGACGGCAGCGTCCGCGTCTTCGGCCGGGCGCCCCGCGCCGTGCGGCGGCGCATCGGCTACGTTCCGCAGACCGGCTCCGGCGACTGGCGCTTCCCGGCGACCGTCGGCGAAGTCGTCATGATGGGCCGCAACGGGCGGATCGGGCTGTTCCGCCGGCCCGGCGCCGCGGACCGAGCCGCCGTCCGCGCGGCGCTCGACCGGGTCGGCATGCTGGCCCGCATCGACGAGCAGGTGAGCGAGCTGTCCGGCGGGCAGCAGCAGCGGGCCTTCTTCGCCCGGGCGCTCGTCCAGGAGCCGGAGCTGCTCCTGCTTGACGAGCCGCTGGCCGGTGTCGACGCCCTGACCGAGCAGGATATCTACCGCCTCTTGCGCGAGCTGGTCGAGCGGGGCGTGTCCGTCCTGTTCACAACCCACAACCTGTCGAGCGTGGCGGAGCAGTTCGACCTCGCCGTCTTCGTGAACCGGAGCGTCGTGGCGGCCGGTCCGCCGGGCGTCGTGTTCAACGAGGCGAACCTCCGGGCGACGTACGGGCCGCGGATGGCGCTCGTGAAGATCGGCCAGCGCTTCTTCGCGATCGACGTCGGCGACCACGCCGACCGGCCCGGCGTCGGCGACTCGTGAGCGTGAGGCGGGATCGCCATGCCTGACCTCGGCCAATTCCTCGTCGAGCCGTTCGCGCTGCCCTTCATGCAGCGGGCGTTGGCCGCCTCGCTGATCGTCGGCGTGGTCTCCGCCGTGGTCGGCGCGTTCGTCGTCTGGAAGGGCCTCTCGTTCATCGGCGACGCCCTCGCCCACGCCTCGTTCGCCGGCGTGGCCACGGCGTTCGTCTGGGGCCAGAACATCTACCTCGGCGCGGCCATCGCGGCCGTCGCCACCGCACTCTCGATCACGTTCCTCAGCCGGCGTGGGCGGATCAGCACTGACACGGCGATCGGCGTCCTCTTCGCCTTCATGTTCTCGCTCGGCGTGGTGGTGATGAGCCGGGCCGAGAACTACGCGATCGACCTATTCAGCTTCCTGTTCGGCAACGTCCTCGGGGTGGGACCGGGCGACCTGCTGCTGATCCTGACGGGCGGCGTGCTCGTCGTCGGCGTCATCGTACTGCTCTACAAGGAGCTGTTCTTCGTCGCGTTCGACCCGGTCATGGCCGAGGCGACCGGACTGCCGGTGGCCCTGATGCAGTACCTGCTGCTCGCGCTGATCGGGGTGACGGTGGTCGTCTCGATGCGCGCCGTCGGGATCGTGCTCGTCGTGGCGATGCTGGTGACGCCGGCGGCGACGGCTTCGCTGCTGACGCGGCGGTTCCACCGGATCATGCTGCTGGGCGCGCTGCTCTCGATGGCGGCGTCGGTTGTCGGCCTGTACGCCTCGTTCTACGGCAATGTCGCGTCGGGCGGCGCGATCGTCCTGGTCAACACGACGTTCTTCCTGCTCGCCCTGGCCTGGACGGCGGCCCGCGCGAAGCTCCGCCCCCGCCCCGCCGAGTCGGCCGCCGCCTGACCCGGCCCACCGTCCGACACCGACCCGCTCTGGCGGCGGAACATTCCGGCGGCCTGCCACGTCAGGATAGTGGGTTTCGCGGAGGATCACCGGCCCGTACCCGGGCTCACCGGCGTGCCGCGACGCGCCGTGGCACGCCCCCTGCGACCTCGCTCGGTGGAGGACCTGACGACGATGTTCGGACGCTTCAAGCTGTTCGGCCAGCTCTGGAAGACCGGCCGGCTCGCGCTGCGGCTGGCGCGCGACTCGCGCGTGCCGATGGCCGCCAAACTGGTGCTCGGCGGCTCGCTACTCTACCTCGTCTCGCCGATCGACGTCGTGCCCGACTGGCTGCCGATCGCCGGCCAGGCCGACGACATCATGATCTTGCTGGCCGGGCTCAATCTGTTCATCAAGGCCTGCCCCCGCTGGCTCGTCGACGAGCACTCCGGCAAGCTCGACGGCGACGACCCGCCCCGCGATCGCCGGCATGACGAGCCATTCCGTGCACGTAACAGCCGCGGCGGCTCGTCCGTGATCGAGGGCGAGTACCGGCGCGTGCGGTAGTGGAACGCAGCCCCCTCGCCCAAGTCCGTAGCACATCGCCCCGGTGACGCTGACGGGAGACCCGAGGACTGATCCGTCATCCCGAGCGCAGCGAGGGATCTCCGGAGTTGCGGATGTCTGGAGATCCCTTGGCTGCGCGCAGAGCCTGCCCTGAGCGTGCCGAAGGGGTAAGCTCCCCGCTGCGCTCCGGATGGCAACGCTTCACCCTCGCGAGTGTGATGAACTTCGGGCTTGGGGACGACATGTCCGACTCCGTCGGGCGGGGGACGGCTCAAATCGTAGCCCCGCCGGCGACCCCTTGCTATGATCCGGTCAGGCCGGCCCTACCTTTCGAGGTGATGGCCAGATCTCGCGCTGCGAGGGCATGGGCGGGTGAGTGTGGTCGCGGATCGAGACGGTCACTGGCCGCGGCGCGTGGCCGCCGGTGGACTGCTGCTGGTACAGGCGGTCGCGGCGGCCCGAGTGATCGGGCGACTCGTCACCACGCACGGCGGGAAGGCGATCCGAGACCCCGGACGTTGGGATGCTCGGCAGGGACGGGTCGCCGTGGTCGTGCCGGTCTTGAATGAGCAGGCGCGGCTCGCGCCCTGCCTCCAAGGCCTGATCGCCCAGGGGCCGGAGGTAGCCGAGGTCCTGGTCGTCGACGGCGGCTCGACCGACGGCACCCGGGCTATCGTCAATCGGTTCGCCGCCCGCGACCCCCGCGCCCGCTGGATCGACGCCAGCCCGGTGCCGCCCGGCTGGAACGGCAAGGCGTGGGGGCTCCAGGTCGGCTTCGAGCAGGCGGCGCCGGAGTGGCCCTGGCTGCTCACGATCGACGCCGACGTCCGGCCGCGACCGGGGCTGGCCCGTGCGCTCGTCGCGCACGCCGCCGCTGAGCGTCTGGCCTCGCTGAGCGCCGCCACCCTCCAGAAGTTGTCCGGCGCCGCCGAGGGGATGCTCCACCCGGCCATGCTCGCCACGCTCGTCTACCGCTTCGGGAGCCCGGGCGGCGTCGCGCGCCGGCCGGGCGACGTCCAGGCCAACGGTCAGTGTGCCCTGTTCCGCCGCGACGCGCTCGCCCGCTACGGCGGCTTCGGCCCGGTCCGTGCCTCGCGCTGCGAGGATGTCACCATCGCTCGCCTGCTCGTCGCCGGCGGCGAGCGGATTGGCTTCGTCGAGACCGAGGGGCTCGTCGCCGTGCGGATGTACGCGAATTGGCAGGACGCCTGGCGCGGCTGGGCCCGCTCACTCCCGATGCGCGACCGCTTCACCCGGTGGTCGGCGCCCATCCGGCTCGCCGAGGCAACGCTGGTCCAGGCGCTGCCGCTCCCGATCGTCCTGGCCTGCCTCGTGCGGCGGGCCTGGGGCGCCGCCCTGCTGCTGAACGGGCTGCTCCTGGCGATCCGCCTCGGCATCCTGGCGGGGATGGCCCGGGCGTACCCGAATCGTCCCTGGACGTACTGGCTCTCGCCGCTGGTCGACGTGCCGGTCGCCGCGCAGCTCTGGGCGAGCCTGCTCGGGCGGCGGCACACCTGGCGGGGCCGCCCCCTCGTCGCACATGACGGCGCGACGGATCGGCCCTCC
Source organism: Chloroflexota bacterium (assembly GCA_030777205.1). Classification (GTDB taxonomy): domain Bacteria; phylum Chloroflexota; class UBA6077; order UBA6077; family JACCZL01; genus JALYGH01. The sequence goes on along the minus strand of JALYGH010000567.1, from coordinate 1,846 downwards.
GCTCCCCTGCTCATCGGCCATCCATCCCATGCCGATCGACGCGCGGCCAACCGGGCAGCGGCCGTCGGCCTCGCGACCGGAGGTGTCGCATGACGCTGATCTGGGCGCTGTTCGTCGCCCACGTCGTGGCGCTCGTGTTCGGGCTGGTCGGGATGCTCGTCATGATCCCGAACCCGCAGCTCTGGGCGGGTAGCCCACTGCTCGTGCGGGTCTTCGCGGCGAGCATGGAGTATGCGGGAGCGCTCCACATCTGGCTCGGCGCCGCCGTCATGCTCGCGTTCGGCGCGCGGACGATCGGCTGGCGCCGGACCGGCATCTTCTTCGCAGCCTCGACGATCATGTCGCTCAGCTTCGAGCTGCTCGGCACGGGGACCGGCTGGCCGTTCGGCGCGTACGAGTACACCGAGGGCCTCGGGGCGAAGGTCCTCGGTCGCGTGCCGTACACGATCCCGCTGTCCTGGTTCTACATGGGCTTCGCGGCCTACCTACTGGCCAGTACGATCGTGGTCCAGGCCGGCGTCCGCCGCGCCACGACGCTCGCGGTCCTGTTCGGCGGCTGGCTGCTGATGGCCTGGGATTTGGTCCTCGACCCGGCGATGGTCCATGAGGGGCTGCCCGTCCAGTTCTGGGTCTGGCATCAGACCGGGCCGTACTTCGGGATGCCGCTCCAGAACCTGCTCGGCTGGATCGGGACCGGGCTGGCGTTCATGGCGGTCAGCCGCGTCCTCTGGCGCCGCGACCTGGCCCCCGGCGAGGCCCCGCCGCTGCTGCCGTTCCTCGTCTACGCCGTCAACATCGCCTGGGCGATGGTGCTGAGCGGGAGCGTCGGGCTCTGGCAGCCGATCGTATTGGCGATCGTCCTCGGGCTCGGGCCGGCCCTGCTAGCGTTCCGGCCGAACGTCGCCGTGCCGCCGCCCCTGACCCCCGGCCGGCAGTTGTCGACAGGATGAACAGGATTGACAGGATAGAGAACACCGTCCCGTGATCCTGGTCATCCTGTCTCCGGTGGTCGTTCAATCTCCACGCGGACTGCTGTGAGACGACGCTCGATGGGCGGCGACCGCCCGTCGCCCGTCCTGGTCGGCATCGCGCGCTTCGCCATCGAGACGTTCAGTCGGACGATCGTCCGGCGCCGGGTGAGGCTGCACGTGGCCGGCCTCCGCCACGTCCCGCGCGACGGCTCCGTCTTGCTGGCGGCGCGGCACTACCACCACCTCTACGACGCGGCGATCCTGATGGCAGTCGTGCCGCGGCCGGTCCATTTCCTGGTCGCCTTCGACTGGGCGCACAGCCCGCGCGAGCGGTTCTGGCTCGAGCTCGCCTGCCGGCTGGCCCGCTGGCCGGGGCTGCTGAGGGCCGAGCGGGTGGCGGAGGCGGTCGCGCGCGGGCGGGCAGCCTACGCGCCGAGCGAAGTCGGGCCGTACCTACGCACGGCCCTCGCCGACAGCCTCGACCTGCTCGGCGAAGGGCGGGCACTGGTCGTCTTCCCCGAGGCGTACCCGACGATCGATCCGGAAGGCTCCGAGAAGCCGGCCGACGGCTTCGGGCCGTTCCGGTCCGGCTTCGTCCGCGTCGCCCGGCTGGCCGAGCGGCGCCTCCAATGCACGGTCCCGATCGTGCCGGTCGGCTTCTGGTATCTTCGGCACGGCAACACGTGGCACGCGGCCGTCCGCTTCGGGGCGCCGGTCACGGTGCCGCCCGGCGCCGACGAGGAAGCGGTCGCGCGGCTGGTTGAGCTGGCGGTGCGGGCATTGAGCCGGCCCGGAGCGTGATCCAGGCTCGCGCACGCGGCGTCCGTTCACAAGGGCGATCCCACCCCACCATCGCCTATTGCTGCGCCGGGACC
>JALYGH010000566.1 GCA_030777205.1 Chloroflexota bacterium | reverse complement strand
CCGACGGCCTCCGCCAGGGCGGCCAGCGGGACGGCCTCGGCCAGCCTCTCGAAGCCGCGCGTGTTCGCGGTGTAGCCCATCGCTCGGGCGACGCCGCGGTACAGCACCTCGGCCCGCGCGAGGCAGGCCAGGTCGCCCTCGAACCCGGCAGCGCGCTCGTGGAAGCGGGCCAGTCCGGCCCGGTCGAGCAGCTCGCCGAGCCGGTCCGGGTCGGGGACGCAGGCCGGCAAGCTCGACCCAGCCGCCGGTCGTCCGCGCCCGTCCGGTGGCCGCTCGGCGGCGAGGCGGCGCTCCAGCTCGGCCAGCGGGGCGGCCAGGCGCCCGATCAGCTCCAACGTCGGGATGGCTGCCCCATCCTGGCAAACGGTCGGGCGCTCGTCGTCGCGCCAGAGGACGACGTGGCCGACGGTCCGATCGTAGCCCGGGTCGCGCCCGTGGCCGTGCTTGCGCCAGTCGGACGAGCGGACGTGGACCTCGACGTCGCCGCGCAGCAGCGTCCCGTCCCCGCGCGCGAGGATCGCCCCCTGGAAGTCGGGGCCGCGCTCACCCCATGGCCGGCCGCGGAACACGACCTGATAGGCGTGGCCGTCGTCGGCCGGCAGCGGCCCGACGAGCGCCTGCCGCTCCCAGATCCAGGCCACCAGCCGCTCAACGACCCGCTCGCGCCCGGCCCGCTCCGGTCCGGTCGTCGTGGCCGTTTCGGCTTCGCGAGTCCCCGTCACGCGCACGCACCCTCACTCCCAGGGTACGCCGGCCGGTCGCGGCCGTCAACCGCGAGCCCGTGGCGGTCGGACCGCATCTACCCCCGGTGCCGGGCGTCCGCTGGGCACGGTGCGTGCATCGGCCATCGGTGCGACGGTCGTCGCAGGGAGGACCCGCGTGAAGTTCATCCTGATGATCCTGATCGGCATCGTCCTCATCTTCGTTGGCATCGTCGGCGGCGTGTGCAACATGGTCACGTCGATGTTCTAGCCAGGGCCAGCAGATGCCCGGAGGCGCCCACCCGGGCCTCCGGGCGAGGCATGGGCGCGGCCGGCAGCGTGGGCATTCGTGCCCGGCGCCCAGGAGCGGCCGGTCGCTCGGGCAATCCTCCGCGACCGGCTAGCCCGGCGGGTTGTGGAGATCCCGGCGGCGCGCGGTGATGAGCCAGGCGCGCGAGGCGAGCAGGACTCCCTCGCGCGTTTCATGCGCGGCCAGCATGGCTCGCAGTGCCTCAAGCGCCCGCGACGAGGCCGCCTCGTCGAGGCCGTCAAGCAGCCCCTTCGCGGGCCCGGTCGTCCGCACGAAGGCGAAGGCGTCATCGGCGTCGCTGCCGAAGCACATCGGCTCGTGTACATCCTCGAAATGGATTTCCCCGAACCCGGCCGCGGCCAGGATGCGCCGAACCTCATCCGCATCGGCCAGCCCGAAGGGCCCCGGGCCGCCGACCGGTGGCTCCGGCAGCTCCCTGCCCATCGCGAGGGCTGCGCGGAGCGCCAGCAACCACTCGTTCTGCTTCAGGCCCTGCCACGCGAGGAGCGCCAGGCGTCCGCCCGGCCGCATGGCTCGGCCGACGTTGCGAAACGCGGCGAGTGGGTCGGCGAAGAACATGACGCCGAAGCGGCTGATGGCGAGGTCGAAGGCCGCTCGCTCGAACGGGTACACCTGGGCGTCGGCCAGCTCAAATCTGACGTTCGTGAGCCCTTCGGCCCGGGCGCGCTCGCGGGCGCGCTCGATCATCCGCGCCGACAGGTCCACTCCGAGCACCGTGCCCGAGACGGCGATGCGCGCCGCGTCTCGCGTCGTCTCGCCGCACCCGCACCCGATGTCGAGAATTCTTTCGTCGACTGAGATGCGCGCCGCGCCGAGCAGCCGGAGGCTGTGGCGACGGACGGTCAGATCGTAGCGCTCCGCCTGCTCGGCCCACCGCGCACCCTCCTCCTCCCAGGCCTTCGCCATCTCGACGTTCGCCACGCCTACCGGCGCGTCCCCACCCCTACCTGGTTCGGCCATCATCGGTCTCCCGGCGCAGTCGGGGCCCGGGAGCTCGCACGGCACAGCCCCCAGGTACCGGAGGTGACGCTGAACACGGACAGAGTGTAGCGCCTCGAGTCCGGGCCAGTCCCAACCGCCGCCAAGGCGCATGGTACCCTGGGCGTCTTGCTCCGACCGCGCCAGCCAGTCGGCGATCGGTGCTAACCGAGTCGGGAGGTCGAGGTGGAGCAGCCGTCACCGGCCATCGGCGTTGCGTTCAGCCCACGTCAGGCTGCCTATCTCGGACTCCCCTGGGACGAGATCTACCGAGCGGCGCTCGGCCTCACTCCGCGCATGGTCCGGTTGGGCGCCTACTGGGACGAGATCGAGCCGGCCGAGGGCAAGTACGACTGGTCGACGCTCGACGTGCAGATCGAGCAGGCCGAGGCGCGGGGGGTGCCGGTCGTGCTCACCATCGGAATGAAGGCGCCGCGCTACCCGGAGTACTTCCTGCCGCCGTGGCTCCGGCAGCGCCTCGACCTGGCGCACGGGGCGACGGTCTCCGACGTCGAGGAGCTCCGGACGAGGACGCTGGCGTTCGTCGAGCGCGTCGTCGGCCGCTACCGCGACCACCCCGCCCTTGCCTACTGGCAGGTCGAGAACGAGCCGCTCATCCCGGCCGGTCCGCACCGCTGGACGATCGGCCTCAGCTTCTTGACCCGGGAGGTGGCCCTCGTGCGGGAACTCGATGGTCGTCCGATCATCGTGACGATGTTCGCCGAGGTGGACCCGACCATGCTCCTGCCCTGGCGCCAGCGGGAGCTCCGCACGCAGGCGATGAAGATCCTCGACGTGGCCGACATCCTGGGACTGGACATCTACCCGAATCTGGGCGTGCGGGCCCTGAGGCGCGACTGGTACTTCCATTGGCCGGCCTGGCTGTGGACGCCGTCGATCGTCGGGCTGCGGCGACTCGCCCAGCGGATGGGGCGGCGCGCCTGGATCACGGAAGCGCAGGCCGAGCCGTGGGAGCCGGGGGTGCTCGTGCACACCGCCCCGGCGCCCAGCCGCAGCGTGACACCGGCCGGGGCGGCGGCGACGGTCGCGCACCTCCGCGAGCTCGGCTTCGACGTGCTCCTGCTGTGGGGCGTCGAGCACTGGCACATGCGGCGGGTCCGCCACCGCGACCCGACCTGGTGGGCCCACATGCTGGCCTTCTTCCCGCGCGGGCGGCGCTGATCCGCGGCGCCTCCGGCCGCCGGACCGCCGAGCCCGTCGTCGCGCGGGAGTGTTCTGTCCGTCAGCCGAGGTGAGCCATGTCGCCGCGGAAGGAGTCGACGCTGCCCGACGCCGTGCACCGGGGGCTACGCCACCGGCACCCCCACGCGGACCGTCCGACTCGTATCGGCGCTCTCGTGAGCGGCGTCCATCACCGTCTGGACGCGCAGCCCCTAGCGGAAGTCGGCGAAGTCGCCGGCGCCGGCCTCGCCACGCACCCGCGCCAGTACCCGCTCGGCCAGCTCGACGAACGGCGCAAGGCGAGGATCGCCCTCCACCCGGCGCACGAGCCGTGACGGGATCTCGACCGGCGCGAACTGCCCCGTCCCCGTCGCTGCCTGGAGGTCGGAGTCTTCCAACATCAGGAGCGCACCGTCGCTCCCGTACGCCTCGAGTCGGTTGCTCGCGGGGCGCGTGACACTACTCAAATCCACGGTGCAGCGGGCGCCGCTCGCGAAGCGGAGCAGCAGCGCCACGTCGTCGTCGGCCGTGACGTCGCCCCACTCGCGTCCGTTCTCGAGCGGGCGTCGCTTGACGAACGTATTGAGCTGCGCCGAGACCTCGACGATGTCGCCGAACCACCAGAGCAGCGAGTCGATCAGGTGCGAGCCGATTGCGCCGAACCAGCCGCCGCCCTTCGCGCGCTCCGACCACCAGTTCCAGGTTCGCCCGCCCGGCTCGGCCAGCATACCGGTCAGCCAGCCCCAGCGAATGACGCGCGGCTCGCCCAGGTGCCCCGCCTCGACCAGCTCCTTGAACATGCGGCGGGCCGGCCGATACCGAAACTCGTGGTCGACAGCGTGGACGAGACCCGCCCGCTCGGCCCGTTCCACCATCTCGCGGGCCTGGCCGACGTCCATCGCGAACGGCTTCTCGCACAGCACATGACGCCCGCGCTCCAACGCGGCCAGCGTCATCTCGTGGTGGAGGTACGGCGGCGTGACGACCGACACCAGGTCGCACTCGACCTCGTCGAGCAAGCGGCGCCAGTCGCCGTAGGCGCGCCGGATGCCGAACCGCTCGGCGGCCTCGCGGGCGCGCTCCTCGCGACCGCTCGCGACGGCGACGACCTCGACGCCGTCGCAGCGCTGGAAACCGGGGATCTGGACGGCCGAGGCGAAGCTGGTGCCGATCACGGCGACGTGGACGGGGCTCGCGGGCATCAGGAGACCTCCGGCTGGCGAGTGAACGTGTAGGGGCGGGCGGCGTCCGCCCGCTTGCAGGGTCAGGGCGTCCGCCCGTGTGCACAGGCACGGCACGCCCACGCCCACCCATCGTAGCGGGCGAGCGCGCAGGTTCCAAGCAGCGACGGCGGGCCTCCTTGCCCGGTGTGCTCGGCGCGGCGCTTGGGCGGATCGGGCACACTTTGGGCGTGAAGCGCTACTGGACCGTCGCCGGGCTGGTCCTCGTCGGCCTGCTCGTCCTATTCCTCGTCGTCGAAGCCCTCGAGGTCCCGCTGCTCGCCGATCCTTCCCCCTGGCTGGAGCGCGGGGGGCCGGTAGCGGCGCTGGTCGGGACGTTCTTGCTGACAATCGACGTGCTCCTGCCCGTCCCGTCGAACGTCGTCATGCTCGCGAACGGCGCCCTGTATGGCGTCGTCGTCGGGACGCTCCTCTCGCTGACCGGCAGCATGGGCGCGGCCGTCGCGGCGTTCGCGATCGGGCGGCGCGGCGGGAAGATCCTCGACGCCTTCGTGCCGGCCAGCGAGCGTCGCCGCGCGGATCGCCTGCTCGCGCGTTGGGGCGTCGTCGCGATCGTCGTCAGTCGACCGCTGCCGCTGCTCGCCGAGACGGTGATGGTCCTGGCCGGCGCCTCGCCTCTCGGGTGGAGCCGGTCCATGCTGGCGGCGACGCTCGGCCTGCTGCCGCCGTGCCTCCTGTATGCGCTCGTCGGGGCAACCGCGATCGGCCTCCGCGAGGGCGCCCTAACGTTCGGGCTGGTCCTCCTCATCGCCGCGACGCTCGGCCTCGCCGCCCGTCAGGTCGAGGCGCGTCGGGCAGCCGCGTAACCGCCGGCCCGCCCCGCGGCTCTCGGTGGACGCGGACGCCGTCTACGTAGCTCTCGCCGTGGCAGGCTCTTTGCAGTCAATGTCCGGTATCGACACATCCCGCTCAGCGTCATCGCGTGACAGCGTGATCGTGGGAGGCAGCGTATGATGAACTTCAGGGACAAGATCCGCCCGGGCACGAGGATCTACGACGCCTCGGGCAACGAGCTCGGGGCGGTGGACCGCATCGAGGGCGACACCTACTACGTCGGCAATCGCCAGATCCCGTTCAGCGCGTTCGAGCGGATGGACGCCGACCGTCTGTACGTCGGCCAGGCGGGGATGCGCTACTTCTCGGGCGCCGACATGCAGGCCGAGGGCGCCGCGCGCGTCCCGCTGATGGAAGAGCGCCTGAACGTCGAGAAACGCCCGGTCAACCTGGGCGAGGTCGAGGTCCGCAAAGAGGTCACCAGCGAGCAGGTCAACGTACCAGTCGAGCTGACCCGCGACGAGGTCCACGTCCGCCAGGAGAAGGTCGACGAGCGGCCGATCACCGGGGCCGAGGGCACGCCGTTCGAGGAGGGTACCATCCGCGTGCCGGTGCGCGGCGAGGAGGCCGTCGCGCAGAAGCAGGCGGTCGTGACCGGCGAGGTCGTCATCGACCGCGAGCGGACGACCGAGTGCCAGAACGTCACCGACACGGTGCGACGCGAGGTCGCCGGCGTCGAGCACGACGAGGGCCTTCCGGTCGAGCACCGCACGGGCGGGGTCGCGCATTGGGACGACATCCGCGCCACGCGGCGCCAGAATTGGGAGCAGCGCTACGGGGCCTCCGGCCGCCGCTGGCAGGACGTCGAGCCCGGCCATCACTACGCGCACGAGATGAGCAACGACCAGCGTTACCGAGGCCGATCGTGGGCCGAGGTCGAGCCGGAGCTCCGTTCCGGCTACGCCGACTGGTCCCGCCGGCGCGGCTACATGGACGTCCCCGGCGAGGATGCCTGGCAGCGACTGCAC
>JALYGH010000565.1 GCA_030777205.1 Chloroflexota bacterium | reverse complement strand
GGGGGGGGCGGGGGGGCCGCTCTGTAGTCTGGCGCGGTGGTAGTATGGGCGTGTCTGGCACGCCCTCACTGAGCATACATGGGAAGGGGACCGAGCGCACAGATGGCCAAGCACGTGGTCGGGACGGTGGATGAGATCCCGCCGGGCACGCGGAAGATCGTCGAGATTGCCGGGCGGTCGATCGGCGTCTTCAACGTCAACGGCGAGTACTTCGCCCTGCTGAATCGCTGCCCGCACCAGGCGGGCCCCCTGTGCAAGGGCAATATCCATGGCTTCCTGCGCCCTGGCGCCGTCGGCGAATACGACTACAGCCGCCCCGGCGAGATCCTGCGCTGCCCGTGGCACGGCTGGGAGTTCGACGTCCGGACCGGCCAGTCGTGGTTCGACCCGAAGACGGTTCGCGTCCGCCGCTACGAGGTCAGCGTCGAGCCGGGTTCGGCGCTCGTCGCCGGCGAGGAGGACGTGCCGCCGCCCGTCGAGGGCACCACGCCGGCCGACGTAGCCGAGGCGACCACCGAGGGCGACCGTCCGCGTGAGACCGAGCCGGGCATGGAAGGCATGCTAAAGGGGCCGTACGTCGCCGAGACGTACCCGGTCACGGTCGAACAGCAGTACGTCCTGGTCGAGATCGGCCGGTAGCGGCAAAACGGTCATGCTGGCGACGGGCGGAGCGAGCGCGCGGCGTGGCGGGACGAACGTCGGGCGGGTGCTCGCCCTTACGGCGATCGCGTGTGCGGTCGCCTTGACACTCGTCGCCTGCGTCCGCCCGGTGCCGATTGCCGGGGACGATTCCCGCGACGCGGCCGGGGGCGACACTGTGCGGCGACCGCTGCGGGTCGTGGCGACGGTCGGCATGGTCGCGGACGCCGTGCGCAACGTCGGCGGCGAGCGCGTCCAGGTCACGACGCTGATGGGCCCCGGCGTCGATCCGCACCTCTACGTGCCGAGCGAGGGCGACGTCCGACGGCTCAGCGAGGCGGACCTGATCTTCCACAACGGGCTCCACCTCGAAGCCCGGCTGGGCGACGTCCTCAAGAATATGCCGAGCCGCGTCGGCTCGTACGCCGTCGCCGAGGCGATTGACCCGTCCCTGCTCCTGGCGCCCGAGGAGTTTGCCGGCGCCTACGACCCGCACGTCTGGTTCGACGTGAGCCTCTGGATGGTCGCCGTCGAGCGGGTCCGCGACGCGCTGATCGAGCGCGACCCGGCCGGCGCGGACCAGTACCGCGCGCACGCCGGGGCGTACCTGGAGCAGCTCTCCGAGCTCCACCGCTACGTCAAGGCCCAGGCCGACACCGTCCCGGCCCGGCACCGGGTGCTGGTCACCGCCCACGACGCGTTCAACTACTTCGGCCGCGCCTACGGCTTCGACGTGCGCGGCCTCCAGGGCATCAGCACCGCCACCGAGGCGGGGGCAGCCGACGTCCAGGAGCTGGCCGACTTCATCGCCGAGCGCCAGCTCGCGGCGATCTTCGTCGAGTCGTCGGTCCCGCCGCGCACAATCGAGGCGGTCCAGGAGGCCGTCCGGGCGCGCGGCTGGGACGTCAAGATCGGCGGCGAGCTGTACTCGGACGCGCTCGGCGAGGAGGGGACGCCGGCCGGAACGTACGTCGGGATGGTGCGCCACAACATCGACACCATCGCTACCGCCCTGCGCGGCGGGTGACGATGACCGACGGGGAGCGCGGCGACCCGTTCGCCGTCGAGGCGACCAGTCTGACGGTCGCCTACCGCGAGCGCCCGGTCCTCTGGGACGTCGACTTCGTCGTCCCGCGCGGCGTCTTAATGGGCGTGGTCGGCCCGAACGGCGCCGGCAAGACGACCCTCATCCGGGCCATCCTCGGGCTCGTCCGCCCCCTGGCCGGGCGGGTTCGGATCCTCGGCACGTCGTACCGGGAAGCCCGGCGCGCCGTGGCGTACGTCCCCCAGCGGGGCAGCGTCGACTGGGACTTCCCGACCAGCGTCCTCGACGTCACGATGATGGGCCGGTATGGCGCCCTCGGCTGGCTGCGCCGCCCCGGCCGCCACGAGCGCGAGCGGGCGCTTGCGGCCCTGGAGCGGGTCGGGATGGCACGCCTGGCCGGGCGGCAGATCTGCCAGCTTTCCGGCGGCCAGCAGCAGCGCGTGTTCCTGGCCCGGGCGCTCGTCCAGGACGCCCAGGTGTACTTCATGGACGAGCCGTTCCAGGGCGTCGACGCGACGACCGAGCGGGCGATCGTCGAGCTGCTGCGCGAGCTGCGCGCGGTCGGCAAGACGGTCGTCGCCGTCCACCACGACCTCCAGACGGTGCCGGAGTACTTCGACGCGGTGACGCTGCTCAACGTCCGGGTCATCGCGAGCGGACCGGCGGCCAAGGTGTTCACCGAGGAGCATCTGCGCCGCGCGTACGGCGGGCGCGTCCCGATCTTCCCGGAACACGACTCCTCGTCCATGTTTCGAGAAGATGAGCGCGGGCTGGTCGTGCCGTGAGTGCCCCCAGCTCGTAGCAGGTGCCGACCACGGATGGTGATGGTCATCTCAATAGCGCGATCGTCCTGATCCGCTCGCTGAACGGATCAATTTCGTCGGGTCGCTACGGCTCGACGATCACGCGCCTCCCATGGTCGAGGATGATCATGACGTGCTTGGCAACGCCGGCTCCAACGACGGGCTCATCGCCGAGGGCAATGACCACGGCAGGGAAAGGGCCGAACTCGCCAACGCGAATCCTGCCCAGGTAGTACGGCATGAGAACGGTTGAGCCATCGACGAGCGCCCAGCGGCTATGCCCGTCCCGTGGTTGGCCGTCGGTCACAAGACCTGGGGGACGGCAACATCACCGTCGAACCGTGTGTCGAGGAGGGCTTCGACACGAGCATCACGTTGGCGCACCTCGACGCGGACCGTGAGGTAGGGAAAGCGAGCACTAACAAAGCGGCCGCTGTTCAACGCCACCGGCCGACCGCGCGCTCCCCCACTTTGAACAAGAAGTTCCCCGGTCCGAATTTCCGGGTCGCTTCGTGGGCTACCTCGGAGAACGTTGCACCGAGGAGGATTTCGCCGCGGGGCGACACGGCAAGGTACTCGCCGGCGTGATCCTGCTCGAGTGGCACGCCGTACTGCTCGTACAACCCGTCATACCGTCGCTCGAGATCGATATCCTGACGTTCCTGCTGCACGGCTCGCTCACCCCCCTCAACCGTCTCCGCCGCCGCCCCAGCGCCTCGCATGATCCCATAGTAAAGCATCCAGATCGGCAGTAGGCCCCACGCGCCCAGGCGTGTGGGCAGCCGGCGTGCATCCTCTCGCAACTTGCGATAGTCTCTCAGCGTGGTCCTCGATCTGCTGCTCGACCCCACCCTGCGGACGATCGCGCTCGGGACGGCGGCGCTCGGCGTGGTGAGCGGCGCCCTCGGGACGTTCGCCGTGCTGCGGCGGCAAAGCCTGCTCGGCGACGCCATGTCGCACGCCAGCTTGCCCGGCATCGCCGCCGCCTTCATGCTGACCGGCAACAAGGCCTCGCTCGTGCTGGTGCTCGGCGCGGCGGCCGCCGGCTGGCTCGGCACGCTGGTGGTGATGGCGATCACCCGCTCGACGCGCGTCAAGGACGACGCCGCGCTCGGGATCGTGCTGGCCTCCTTCTTCGGGCTCGGGCTCGTGCTGCTGACGTTCATCCAGCGGCGCCCGGACGCGGTCCAGGCCGGGCTGAATCGCTTCCTGTTCGGCCAGGCGGCGACGCTTCTGTGGAGTGACGTCGTCGTCATGCTCGGCCTCGGGGCGGTGGTGCTGATCGTGCTGGCGCTGTTCTGGAAGGAGTTCGCGCTGCTGACGTTCGACCCGGACCTGGCGCACACGCTCGGCCTGCCGGTCCGCCGCCTGGACGTCCTGTTGACGACGCTGATCGTGCTGGCGATCGTCATCGGGCTCCAGGCGGTCGGCGTGGTGCTGATGAGCGCAGCGATCGTCGCCCCGGCCGCGGCGGCCCGTCAGTGGACCGATCGGCTCGGTCGCATGGCGCTGCTGGCGGCGCTGTTCGGGGCGCTGGGCGGGGTCGGCGGGGCGCTCCTCAGCGCGTCGACCGAGCGCCTGCCGACCGGCCCGGCCATCGTGGTGCTCGACAGCGCCCTCGTCGTGGCCTCGCTGCTGGTCGCGCCGAACCGCGGCCTCCTCTGGAGCGCGATCCGTCACCGGCGAGAGCGCCACCGGCTGGTAGCGGCGCTGGCCGTCGCGACCGACGGGGAGCACGTTCGCGCATGACGTCGGCCGGGGGGCGAAGCGGGCCGGGCCGGTCGGAGCGGGCGCCGGGGCGCCGTCCGCGAATGCCCCCGTGAGCGAGGCCCAGCTCGAGATCCAGCTCGTCGCGGTGGTCGTCGCCGTCGCCTGCGCGATCCCGGGCGTCTTCCTCGTCCTGCGTCGGATGGCCCTGATGAGCGACGCGATCAGCCACACCGTCCTGCTCGGGATCGTGCTGGCGTTCTTCGTCCAGGGGGACCTCCGGTCGCCGCTGCTGGCCGTCGGGGCGGCGCTGGTCGGGCTGCTGACCGTCCTGCTCGTCGAGCTGCTGCGCCGGACCGGGCTGGTGCGCGAGGACGCCGCGATCGGGCTCGTCTTTCCGCTCCTGTTCAGCGTAGCCGTCATCCTGATCTCGCGCTACGCCGGCGACGTCCACCTCGACACGGACGCTGTCCTGCTCGGCGAGCTGGCGTTCGCGCCCTTCAATCGTTTCGAATTCGGCGGCTACGACGTCGGCCCCCAGGCGCTGGTCGTCATGGGCGGCGTGCTCGCGGGCAACGCCCTGTTCGTGCTGCTGTTCTACAAGGAGCTGAAGCTCGCGACGTTCGACCCGGCGCTGGCAGCCGCGCTCGGGCTGTCGCCCGGACTCGTCCACGGCCTGCTGATGACCTCGGTCTCGATCACCGCGCTCGGCGCGTTCGACGCCGTCGGCTCGATCCTCGTTGTCGGGCTGATGGTCGGCCCGCCGGCGGCGGCGTACCTGCTGACCGAGCGCCTCGTGGTGATGCTCTGGACGAGCGCCCTCGTCGGCGCCATCGCAGGCGTGAGCGGGTACTGGCTGGCGTACGCGCTCGACGCCTCGATCGCCGGGTCGATCGCGACGATGATTGGCGTCATCTTCGGGCTCGTGCTCCTTTTCGCACCCGACCTCGGCCTGCTCGCCGCCGTCCGTCGTCGCTCGCAGCTTCGCCGCCGCCTCGCCCTCTCGATCATCGCCGCTCACCTCCTCCGCGGGCGCGGCGTGGCCGGCTTCGAGCAACTGGGCGACGAGCTGGGCTGGACGGCGTCCTTCACGCGGCGCACGCTCGCCGAGGCCCAGCGCGTCGGCCTAGTGACGCACTCCGACGGTCGCTATGTCCTCACCCCGCGGGGCCAATCGCTCGCTCGCCGACGGACACTCGTGCCGGATGACGCTTCGGGAGGCGTACCACTCGGAGATCGCCCCTGATCCAATCTGCCGATGCCGCGCCCGTAGTCGCCGAGCAGGAGCCGCTGCCCTCGACCGGCGGCTCATCCCAGTCACGGTCACGCGTTGACGTGGGGCAGGACGTCGCGGACGACCTTCTCCAACTGGCCGACCTGGTCCCAGGAGCAGAGGCGGATGGTGATCCGCTTGACGCCGCTGCCGCGGAAGCGGCGCAGGTTCTCGATGCACTGCTGGGGGCTGCCCAGCGCGCTCCAGGCCTCGATCCGCTCCCGCGTGAAGTTCGCGGAGTAGTAAGCGTCGAGGAACCGCTTGGTCTCCTCGAACGCCGCCTCGCGGTCCGGGTTGACGTTGATGTTGTGGTACAGGCAGTTGTCCAGGCCGGTCGGGTCGCGGCCCTCCTCGCGCGCGTAG
>JALYGH010000564.1 GCA_030777205.1 Chloroflexota bacterium | reverse complement strand
GAGTGTAGCGCAGCCGACCCGAGCGGCGATCTACGTCCGCGTCAGCACGGCCGACCAGGGACGTGACGGCACCAGCCTGGATACCCAAGAGGAGGCGTGCCGACGCTTCGCTGAGGAGCATGGGTACAGCGTATCCGAGGCGCAAATCTACCGCGAGATGTACTCGGGCGCGGAGTTTCACGAGCGGCCACGCCTAGCCGACCTGCGCGCCGCGCTCCGCGACAGGCGCGCTGACGTCGTCGTCGCGTATGCCGTCGATCGGCTCTCCCGCGACCAAGTCCACATCTGGCTGATGCTCGACGAAGTGGAGCGCGCCGGTGCTCGCCTGGAGTTCGTGACCGAAGCATTCGACGACAGCCCGACCGGCCGGTTCCTGCTCTCGGCGCGAGCGTTCGCGGCGGAAGTCGAGCGGGCCAAGATTCGCGAGCGAACTTCGCGCGGTCGGCTGGCCCTGGCGCGGTCCGGCAAGCTCTACGGGTATGGCGCCGATCGCTACGGGTATCGGCGCGTGCCGGGAGAAAATCGGCGCGAACGCTTCGAGCCGGAGGCCGCCGTGATCCGCGACATCTTCGAGAGCTACGGTCTGCGGGGCGAGGCGATGCGCTCCATCGTGCGCCGGCTGAACGACAGCGGCGTCCCGTCGCCGAGCACCGGACGGCGCGATCTCGGCCGGCCGACGCGGTGGGGCAACGGCGCGGTACGGCGCATGTTGGCCGATCCTGTCTACAAGGGCGAGCCGTATGCCTATCGCTGGACCGGCGCGAAGAAGGGTGGCAAGAGGCTCTCGGAGCTCCGGCCGCGCGACGAGTGGATCGCGCTCCCGCCGGAGACGACACCGGCAATCGTGTCTCCTACGCTGTGGGACGCTTGCCAGGCCCGCATGGCGTCGAACAAGGGGGAGTCAACCCGTAACGCGGCGCGGCCGTATCTCCTTCGTGGACTCGCCTATTGTGGCGTGTGCGGCAGGAAGCTCCGCACGTCGCCGGAAAAGGGCCGCCGCGTCTATCGGTGCGCGTCGCGCGAGACGGCGGAAGGAGCGTGCGGGGCGTCGCGGGTGCCTGCCGACGAAGTCGAGTCCTGGGTGTGGGAGTGGGTCGCCGGGATGCTGCGCGACCCGAAGGTGATCGCCGCGCAAGTCGAGCAGTCCCGAAAGCGTGGGGCCGACCCGGACCTCTCGACATCGCTCGCCTCGGCTCGGCGGATGCGTGACAAGGTTGAACAGGGGCAGGCGAAGCTCATGGAGCGCTTCCGCCGCAGCGAGGACTTCCCGTGGGAGTTGGTCGAACGGGAGATCGGTCGGGCCGAGGCAGAGCGGAAACAGCTCGTCGCCACGATCGCGGACTTGGAGACGCGGATCGAGGCGCGGCGCGCGGCCGTGCAGCGATGGGAGGACGTCGAGGCGTACTGTCGGCGCGTCGCCAATCGCCTGGACACCTTCGACTTCGACCACCGCCGGCTCGCGCTCGAAGCCCTGGACGTCCGCGTCAGCGCGAACGGGCGGGAGTGGCAGCTCGAGGGAGGCATCCCGGTTGGCGACGAGGTAGGCATTCCGTCTCTAACGTCAGGATGTTATATGCGCCGGCCGCCGCCACCTCCAGCGCCCGCCGGGCGTGCTCCTGCCCCTTGACGTGCGCCAGGTCCACCAGCGGCTCGACCTCGTGCTCGTCCTCCAGCGCGACCCGGTGCGGCCGCGGCGCGATCGTCACCCGCCCCTCGAGGTGGGCCACCAACTCGGTCAGCGTCCGTACCGGCACCACGTCGACGCCCTCCACCAGCGCCGCCTCGTCCGCGTCGACGGCCGGCACGTACACCGTCTTGATCCCGCGGTCGCGCGCCAACCCGACCATCGGCAGCACGCCCTGGAGGTGGCGCAGGCCGCCGTCGAGCGACAGCTCGCCCAGGAACAGCACGTTCGCCACGTCGGCGGTCACCTGATCGGAGGCGAGCAGGATCGCGATCGCGATCGGAAGGTCGTACGACGGCCCAGACTTACGCAGCTCGGCCGGGGCCAGGTTCACCACCGTCCGCCGGGGCGGGAACAGGCGTCCGTACCCCTGTTGCGGATCGCCTCATGGACATCCGCCTGATCCGCGCGCTCGCTAAGTGGCCCATCCGCCAAGTCTAGGCCACTTTCGGGAGCAGGCCGATGCCGGCGCGGCGGCGCGGGTGCCGGCGGCGGCGTTCGCGACCAAGCCGGCGCTGGCACTCGACTTGGTCGATCGCGCCCGGGCCGCCCGGGTGGCGCATGGGGTGGTGACGGCGACGCGGGGTACGGCGACGTGCCGACCTTCCTGGCCGGCCTGGAGGACCGCCGCGAGCCATACGTCGTCCAGGTCTCCAAGACGTTCGGCGCGCGGCTCCCTGACGAGGTCGTGGAGGCGCCGGCCCACCCCCTGCCGGAGGCGCCCCGTCGCGGTCGCCCGCGCACGCGCCCCCATCCCCTCCGGGTCGCGCCGCTGCACACCGCCCAGGAGTTGACGGCGGGCGTGCCTGACGGCCGGTGGCTGACCGTCTCCGTCCGCGATCGGCAGCAGCAGGGGACCGAGCGGCAGGCCTGCCGCCTGCGCGCCCACCGCGCCCACGGCGACACGACCGGCCCGCTCGGCTGGCTGATCGGCGAGCGCCCCCTGCCCGGGCACGACGGCGAAGCGAAGTGGTACTTCGCCTGGGCCCTCGATCCCCGGCCCCTCGGGGACCTGCTCCGCCTGGCCCACCGGCGCTGGGCCGTCGAACGGTTCCATCAGGACGGCAAGCAGGAGCTCGGGCTCGGCGACTACCAGGGGCGGACCTGGCCGGGCCTGCACCACCACCTCGCCCTCGTCGCCCTCGCCTGGTGCTTCGCCCTCCTCCACGCCGCCGGCCAGTCCGCGGCCGGCTTCCCCCCCCAGCCGCAGCCTGCCGGCCGCGCGCCGCGCCCTCCTGGCCGCCCTGCTCCTCCGCATCACCTGCCCGACCTGCTAGGCCCACATCCACCTGCCCACTCGCGCCCAGACTCGGCTTTCACGCGCTCGATCGCCCACTGAGGAGACGCCAGTGTAGTGCTAACGCCCTCGGACTCAGCCACAACGCCTACGTGCGGCCCTGCTCCATCGCTGGCCCTTCACCCCTCCACACCTCCGGCCTGGCTACCTGAGCAGTTACACCGGGTCCTCACGAGTATGAGGAGCATCATTGTGCACCCGTGCGAACATGACCATCGAGCGTGCGCCACACCGTGCACCGCAAGAGTTGTAACTATGCGACATTCGTAGATTGGGTTGACAACTGGGCGCTTCTGGACTAGGCTATGATCCCGGCACGTCCGGGAAGCGGATGCCAAACGACCGCCTATCACGGCTCGGAGGGCTGCCAGGATGTACGCGCCTTGAACCGCGGTCTGTTTGGGCCGTAAGAGGCTCGCGCGTCACACACATGATCCGCCGCCCCGACTTGCCCCCCTCGTCGAACGTACCTACTCGGCTACGGGTTTCTACTGATGTGACGACCACGGACGCTCCGTACACTCATCCTTGGCAAGAGCGACGTAGGCGCGGGCACGAGCGAAAAGGCGGATTCTACGTGGATGGGACCGGATCGATGTAACGATCAACTGTGACGCGCGTCACAGCTTCCGATGCCGCATCAAGCTACAGTGGCCCAGAGACTGACCCTAATCAAGCCAGATTGGCGGGTCTCTGTAGTCCATACAGAATGGACCGCCAGAACGACGATCTCGACGCATCCTATCGCGACCAACTGAGGACTGCGGGGACACCGGAAAGTATTCCACCTGCTTAATAATTGGCCGCGACCGGTTGTCGTCATCGTGCGCCTGGCATACAGCCGGCAGGGCAAATGTAGAGGTGGAGTGGGGTTTTTCAGCAGCCTGCGTGCTACTCCATTAGGTTCGGACAGGGGGTGCAGAAAATTCTCATCCAGCCCGGAATGGGCACTAGAGGCGAGCACAAGCCCGGCCCCCCTTCTCGCCACTTGCCGAATCGGACAGCCGAAGCGCCGATGTGCCACGACGGCGTCACACCTGACGGAGCAATACTGGAGCCCGACTAGGTCGCAGCACGAACCTGGTGGGGAGGTGAGGATCCTCAAACGTCTTGTAGCCCTTGTGCCCCACTGCCCGTAGTCGATCGCGACGGTGTCACCACACCTCGAGATGAGAGGCCTGTACCGGTTCTGACTCACCCTCTCCCTGACGGCCGACGTGTTGGCTCCCAAGCTTAGAGACTATCTCAAGTAACGAGGGAGTGCGCGCCGGCCACGCGGACATCGAACAGGGGACCATTGGCCCTGCCCGCGCGGCCCAGGAAAGTGCAGCCGACACGTGGCCAGCTGCATCGGACGCGCGATCGGCACTTGCCGCCCTGCAACGTGAGATAGCTTCTTAGCCCAGTGTGGTGCGCAAGAACTGCCTGGCGCTGCCATTTCGAGTGGGCTTGACGTCCGCGTAGGCGCAATGAAGAAGAGAAAGAGCCATGTCGTCATCACCAGGAGAACCGCGGCGACCGCGCCGAACCTCCCGCCGTGCAAGCATGCCAGCGTCGCTCGCCGTGTGGAGTGGCTTCAACCAAGTCAACGTCGACTTGACCGACGTCGTCGGTAGTCCCGGGCTCCCGCAGCCGGAGGAGCTCGCCCAGCGCGTGTCCAGCGCCTTCAGTGGCAGCGTCGTCCAGTCGGCGGCCGTCGACCAGCCGTTCCTCTTCGGTGATCTCGCCGACCGCCTCCTCGGGCCGCCCCAGGCGATGGCGAGCGCCTTCGTGAGCCGACTGGACGCTGCCCTGCCGAGCGCCAACCTCCCGCCGGATGACATGAGGGTGCTGGTCACCAAGGAATCGGCGACGGGCAGCCATATTGTGGTCCAGCAGACGATCCGGGGGGCGGAAGTCGTCGGGGCGCGCTTCCAACTCCACCTTAGCGAGGATCGGCGGCCCTTCGGGCTAACCGGCCGGCCGATCGGCGATCTTTCATCTCGCGATCCCGGCGCGCCGCCACGAACCACGGAGGTTGACGCGATCGAGGCAATCCGGAATCACCTAAAGCTCCCGCGCGAGGTCCGGCTCGAGGTGGAGCGAGTGGTCTTCCCCGTCGGTGGTCAGGGAGTCTGGGCGTTCCAGGGGCGCTTCACGCTGGACGACCCTGTCGCCGACGTCCGAGCGTACGTCCGGGCTGATGATCTCTCCTTGATGCTCAGCTACAACATCGTGTCGTCCACGCTTCGGGGCGAGGCGAACGTCTTCCCGGTCAACCCTCGCCGGACCCCGAACCTCGCGGCGGCGCGCCTCGACAACATCGGCCCGGTGCCGGCGGATCGCCTGACCGGGGCGGTTGTGGAGGTGCGGCCGGGGGTCGGTGCCGCCTTCACGCAGGCATTCCGCGACTGTCGGCTCCAGCCGGCCGACGCGGGCTTCGACGAGGCCCACGCCTACTATCACTTGGTAAACGCCGTCCGCTACTTCGAGAGGATCCTCGACTCGCCGATCCTCGAAGCGGCACCGTTCGCGCCGATCAGGGCGATCGTGCGCCATCCGCCAAGCGCTGGGAACGCGTTTTTCCAGCCGAGCACGGGACGGCTTCTGTTCGGCGACTTCGGGCCACGCCCGAGCTCGCGCTCGGCGGACATCATCTACCACGAGTTCGGGCACGCCGTGAGCGACGCCATCTGCCGGCTCGGCCGGAGCTTCACGCTCAACACGCCGGCGCGCGGGATGGGCGAGGGGTACAGCGACTACTTCCAGGCCTCAGCCTTCGATAACCCGCGGATCGGGGATTTCGTCCTTAACACCGCGCAGGGTATGCGCGATCTCTCGAAGCCGGGCCTGCGCTTTGGGGCCGGCTTCCAGGGCGAGGAGCATGATACGGGCGAGATCTGGGGATCGGTCCTGTGGTCGATCCGGGGCCGTCTCGGTGCCGGCGTCACCGACATGATTGCCATCGAGAGTCTCCAGTTCCTGGGCCCCAACGCGACGTTCGAGGAGGGGCTCGGGGCGCTCCTTCGGGCCGACGCGCGGCTGTTCCCACTGAACGGTCAAGCCGGGCGCCACGCGGACGCGATCAACCAAGAGTTCGACCTGCGGCGGCCCCAATGAGCCGAGTCCGTGAGGTCGGCGCGAGCCCATCAGTCCGCGTCCGAGACCTCGCCGAGCACCCCGAGCAACTCCCAGACCTCGCCGGGGGCGTCATCGCCAGAGACGACCTTCAGGTCGTGGCGCGCACCGTCGTTCTCGATGGCAATCTGGGTGATCATGGCATCGGGCGGCAAGTAGTCGCCGCCCGAGACTACCTGGTCGCTCACGGCGGCCACCCGCGATGCGAGCCTCTCGAGCCGCTCTCGCTGCGCCGCGTCAAGCGGCGCCGGGTATCGGGTGGGGTCCCTATCCTTGGCTTTGTTGTCGGTGACCTTCACGACGTCGCCGTCGACCTCGACCCTCCGGTCGAGCCCGGCGAAGCCACCCTGCTGATGCACCGAGATCCGCATGACTAATCTTAGCACGGCCCTGGTTACCACCGGCGGGCCTGTGCGGTCCGGCTGCCCGGCCTACGCTCCCAGAGGGGAGGAATGATGATCCAGGCGCTCTGGCTGTACCCGCCGCTGGCGATCGCCCGGCTCGGCCCTTCCGACACCCCGTGTCCGAGCTACTTCTGGGGGCCGAACGACGTCCGGCCTCGCGGCACCGGCAAGACGACGATCTTGCCGGCCGAGACGCTGGCGGTCGCGGCCGACGGGTCCGTGACGTCCACTGTCCCAGCCGAGGTCCCCTTCAAGGACGCGGCCGGCTTCCGGCCAGTCTGCCCGTTTTTCGAGCTCCACGGCGAGTGGACCACCGACGACGCCACGGCGCGTGGACCGATCACCGAGCAGGTGTTGGGGATGTTCGGCCTGACCCTGCGAGATCTGACCTGGCGGGTCGAGGTCGCCAACCTGAAGCCGTTCCACTATACGCTGAATCCGTCCGACAGAATCATGGCGGCCGTCCAGCTCGCCGGGAACGACACCGCGCGTCAAGTGCTTCGCGGGGCCTCGCCACCCGGTTCGGCTCAGCCGCTCGTGCCCGTGGGCCAGCACGTCCCACTGGGACAGGTGCAGCTCACCCGTCCCAGTGGCCCATTCCCCGAGCTGCGGCTCCGCTTCACTCCGGCGGCCGGCCTCGTCTACGGGCCTACGAACCTGCTGGAGCGCTCGGAACAGTTCCCGCTGCCCCTGGACCGCCTGTTCCTGAACCCGGACGCTCCCTGGTGCGGCTTCAGTCTCGCCCAGGACGACCCTCGGACCAATCCCGGCGGCCTCTTCGCGAGCGACGACAACGGCGTGAGCCTGGGGCTCGTCGATGACGTCTGCGACGGCCTCGTTCGCTGCGACCTTCCGGGTGGCGTGTCGGCCGTCGCGCGGATTGTGGTCGGACCGCCGACCTACGCGCCGGATCGCCGTCTGTTCGTCTCGCTGGCCGACGGACTTGCCGATCGCGTCAAGCGACTTGAGGTTCGCGCCTCCGCCTACGTCGAGGATCTGGACGCGACCACCCTTGAGGTGCGAGATCTGATGGAGCGAGTCCTGGAGACGATGGAGTTGATGAACGTCGACTTTCAGAACCAGCGGGCTCAGGGCGAGAACGCCGCGATCGCCAGAGATGCCGGACTCCCCGAGGAGGCCGCACGCGGCAGGGCGTTCGCAGTCCCGGAGCTGCTGGCGGATCGCCCGTTGCCGCTGACGGAGGTCGGTCGCCAGCGCCACCGACGCTTCGTCTCGCTCGAGGTCTTCGAGGACATCCTGAGGGAGCGACCGGAGCTCGTCAACTTGATGATCCGCGAGCCGATGACGGGCGACCGCTACTACGATCGCCGGATGCCGGCCCTGATGCGCGGCTCGGATCGGCACCCGATGCACATCACCAGGCGCCAGTACGACCTGCTGCTCGCGTGGGTCCAGCGGCTCCGTCGCGATGTGGAGGGCGGGTCATGATGCTGCCGCTCGCTCGTGACCCCGCGGCCGAAGCCCGAGTCGTTCGCAGCCGGGTCGGCTCGCATCTGTTCGTCGTTGATGGAAGCCGCCTGTACGACGTCGAGCCGCACGTTGCCGACCGGGTCGCGGCGGCGCTCGCGGCCAAGGGCGCGGTCCCAGCACCCGAAGAGCGTGGGCTGTTGGCGACCCTCGGCCTCTTCTCGGGGCCGGCGCAGGCTCGGTTCATCGACGGCCAACCGCTCGATCCGCCGCCGCTCTACTCGCTGTCGCTGAACGTGGCCCAAGCGTGCAACATGGTCTGCGGCTACTGTTACGCCGACGAGGGCAGGTTCGGCGGACGTCCGCGCCTGATGGGCCTCGACGTGGCCCGGGCATCGGTCGACCGTCTCATCGCGGAGTCGTCGCCCGGCGCTGATCTGGTGCTCGGGTTCATGGGAGGCGAGCCCCTGGTCCACCGCGCCGTGGTCCACGAGACCA
The DNA here is from genome assembly GCA_030777205.1 of Chloroflexota bacterium. Taxonomy (GTDB): domain Bacteria; phylum Chloroflexota; class UBA6077; order UBA6077; family JACCZL01; genus JALYGH01. The sequence goes on along the minus strand of JALYGH010000564.1, from coordinate 3,367 downwards.
CGCGCTATGCGGCACGGGCGGCGCGGGCGGCCGGCCGCCGGATCCGCTTCGCCATGACGACCAACGCCACGTTGATCCAGCCGGCGGACGCCGAGCTGTTCGCCGAGCTGCCGTTCGCGCTGGCCGTGAGCATCGACGGCAAACGCGAGCAGCACGACGTCAGCCGGCCGATGAAGGACGGCTCCAGCGGATACGACCGGCTGCTGGCCGGCCTCGCTGTCCTGGAGCGTCACGGCCGGCCACGGCACCTCTCGGCTCGGGTGACGGTCACGCCGCTGACGGGCGACCTCCTGCCGATCCTCGACCACGTCCTCGGGCTCGGCTTCGATGAGGTCGGTTTCGCGGCGGTGCTCGTCTCGGTCGATCCGTCGCTCGCCTTCGGGCCGGCGCAGTTCCCGCGCTTCCTGGAGCGGATGATCGCCTGCGGTGAGAAGGCGCTAGGAGAGATCGCGGCAGGCCGGGCGTATCCGTTCGGCAACTTCGAGACGGCGCTCCAGCAGATCCACCGAGGAACCCACCGCCCTTATCCGTGCGGCGCCGGCGCCGCGTATCTCAGCGCCAACGCCGAAGGCCGCTTGTTCGCCTGTCACCGTCTCATCGACGACCCGGCCTACGCGATGGGCACCGTTCACGGGGGCACCGATCTCGCGGCGCGACGGGAGCATCTGGCGCGCAGCCACGTTGACCTGATGGAACCGTGTCGGGGCTGCTGGGCGCGCTACCTGTGCGGCGGCGGCTGCTACCACGAGGTCTCCCGACGTGGCCGCGTAGGCTGCGACTACATCCAGGGGTGGCTGGAATTCTGCCTCCGGGCATATGCCGAGCTCTCGACGACGCGTCCCGAGTACTTCACCATGCCGGCCAAGTACTTCGCCGAGAGCGTCAGCAGCCCGACCACGCTGGCCCAGTAGCTCGCCGACCAGAGAGGAGGAGCGCCATGGCCTCGGATCAGCCCGATCCTCGCCAGTGGAAGATCTTTCCCCGGAATCTCACGGCGCGCGCCGACTTCGTCGTGCGCGGCAACCCGACGAGCTCGCGCCCGGAGAGTGGCGTCGACAACTGTTATCCCGGCCTGGAGTTCGACCAGCGGAACCTTGATAAGGCGTTCTTCCCCGGCCTGGTCTTCGAGTTCCATCGACAGGATGGGGCGATCCTTCACCGGGTCGAGCCGGGCGGTGCTCCGGCCCGCGAAGGACTCAGCAACGACGATCTGCCACTGTTCCTGTGGGCGATGATCGGCCGGACGACCGCCGAGCAGAGTGATGCGGATCCGCCGGTCTTCTTCCTCCACGGGTTGGCCGGGCTCGACGTGTGGCGCCGCGTGCACGACCTCCTGCCTGGCCGTATCGCGGTCCTGCTCGGACCGGCCCCGGGATTCGACGCCCTGCCTCCGAGTCCCGGCGTTATCAGGCTGCTGGATCAGCTTCGCGACGAGAACCGCAGCGTCGTACAGCGGAACCCGGACGGGAGCATCAACTTCGTCGTGCTCGTCGGCGACCGCGCCCGCTACCTCGACGACGATGGCGTCATCGAGGTCGACGCCTACGAGCCCGGCGATCTTACCCGCAGCCTCTGCGCGCCCTGGCAGTTCGACTTCCGCGACTGCGGCTGCTTCTACTGGGCTGCGAACAAGCCGGACCTCGTCTCGAATGCCGATGGGACGGCTCCGTACCTGAACTTCCAGCGGCGGGATCGAACGGCCATCCCGACTCCTGACCAGGTCCTGGCGCAGTGGCGTCGTGAGCAGGAGCTTGACTACGGGGAGTTGATCGCCGGGGCCTGGAACGAGCTGCCCGTTGTGGTGGACGATCAGGAGTCCCTGCACGCCGTTCCACCACCCGCTCCCCCGGTGCCCACGCTGATGACACCGGCCGAGGTTGCCGCCGAGCTCCGCTACCTGGCGACCGTCGAGCATGCCCTCTGTGTCGAGTACCTGTACGCCCACTACTCGCTCAACGCGCCGATGAGCCTGCCGCCACAAGCGGCAGATCAGGCGATCGCCGGGCCGCGGCCGCTGGCTGGGCTGCGCGACATGATGGACGCTGCTGCGGCGGCCATCGAACCGGAGACCCGCCGCATCTTTGCCGCCGCATTCGAGGTCTTCACGATCGCCGTCGACGAGATGCGTCACTTCCGCTGGGTGAACGAGGCGCTGAACCTGCTCGGCGAGGCGCCGTCTACCGGTCGCGCCGACCGGATCGGCCGGGCGCTCGACCGGCCATTCGCCCTGGAGCCATTGACCCCGGAGCAGCTCGACTGGTTCATCCAGGTCGAGGAGCCCAGCCAGTCGATCGAGGAGGGGCTTGATGGCATGTACGTGCGTCTGCACACCAGCATCGACAGGCAGCGCGACCTGTTCCCGGAGGCCGAGCGGCTGGTGAACCTGATGAAGCTGATCATCGACGAGGGCGGCGACCATTACACGCGCTTCCTGGCGGTCAAGGAGCACCTGAAGGGCCTGGATGCCACCGTGTACTTACGACCGCTGGCGGATCCGCCGGCCGGTCTGGGGCTGATCCAGGCGCTGCAAGACCTCAGTGACCAGAACTACCGCGTGCTGATCGATAGCCTCCAGGTCACGTTCGGGCTGGGCGATCGGGCTGCCGGCATCCTGATCGAGCAGTCGCGGCGTGCGATGTTCAGCCTCCACGAGACGAATCACCTGCTGGCGAGCAATGGCGGGCGCCCACGGTTCGCGCTCGTGCCACCGCCACCGTCCGGCATGCTGGACACTGCGGCTTCAGCCGAGTCACTGGTGGACAACCTCGACGCGTCGACCCGCGAGGCGTTGGCGGCCGTCGCCAACGCCGGGGGGACGATGGTGCAGGCCGTGGCGGCCCGGCAACAGCAGGCGTACGACGACCTGTTCACGAGGATGCGCCAGGTGATCCGGGAAGAGCGCGGGCCATGAGGCAACGGGCGCTCATCGTCGGGGCGGGCGTCGCGGGCCTGTCGTGCGCGGCGCTCCTGGCGCGCCGCGGGTGGCGGGTCCAGGTGTGCCGCCTGGCAATGCCCTCGGCCCCAGTGGTGGTCTTGAATGACGTCACCTGCGCCCTGGTCGGAGCCATCTGGCCCGGGCAGCATGACCTGCTCGCTGGCGGCCAGGTGCTCGATCGGCGGATGGTGCGCTGGGGAGCCAGGGCGAACACGTCGACCGTCCCGCAGGTGAGCGTCGTGATCGACGGCGAACTGCTCCTGGCGCGCCTCGCTGCTCGCTTGGTCGACGAATGCCCTGGGCAGGTTCACCTCGCCGACAGGACTGACTCGCCAGACAAACAGCTGCTGCGCGATGCGTTGGGCGAGCGGATCTGGGTGATCGACGCCAGCGGTCGTACTTCCCGGGCAGCAACGCTGCTCGGCGCGGCAC
>JALYGH010000563.1 GCA_030777205.1 Chloroflexota bacterium | reverse complement strand
CCTCGAGGAGGCCGCGGCGCTCGAAGATCCGGCCGACCCGATCGCGTGCCACCCGCTTCTCCTCCGGCCGTCCGTCACGGAGGAGCTCGAGGAGATGCTGCGCTTCGTCGTCTTCGCTTGCGAAGGTCCGTCCGGCCTCGTCCCGCTGCACCCGCGCCACTCCCGCCAGATCACGTCGCCGCCGCGCTCCGCCAACGGGACGCGGCGGCGGGCTCCCCACCCGGCCGGCGGCGCGCCTACCCGCCGAGGACCCGCGCCTTGATGTACGCCACCGCCCCGCGGAGGCCGGCCTCGAAGTCCTGCCGGGAACACTTCGGCCGCCGCTCGGCCCGGCGGTACACCTCGTCGGCGTTGCCCTCGGCCTCGGCCAGGATGCGCAGGATGTTGTCCTCGAGCGTCGAGCGGACCTGCTCGACGAGGCGGTCGGGATGGTGGAGCCAGAAGGGGCCGACGCGGTGCTCGTCCGGTTCGGCGTAGACTTCGAGGATTGGGATCGCCGGCTTGGAGTGACGGTCGGCCTTGACGACGTGCCACTCGCGCGCCGTGGCGGTGTTCGTGGACAGGTCGATCCCGGCGGCCAGGCCGCGCTCGTCGACGACCAGCGCGTCGACGCCGTGGAGCTGGTCCAGCCACTGGTCCCAGACGACGACCGGGAAACTCTCGCGCAGCACCAGCACCGCGTGGTGCTGCCGGACGAACGAGGGGTAGGCCCGGCACGCGCGGGCGAACACGGCCTGGCGCGGGAACCCGCGCACCTCGCGGATGACCGCGTCGGCGAAGGTGCCCTGGGACGGCGGGATGTGCCCGGCGGTCAGCTTCCGGTAGATGCCGACCATGTCCGGAAACTGGGCGGATTCCACCGCCGCATCCCGCTCGGGCGGGAATGACAGGGTGTAATCGCGGATCGCCACCTCGAGGATGCGATGGCCCGGAGGCAGGGTGGCGGTCGCGGTCGACGATGGAACGCTGCTCACTGAGCCCCAGTATAGGCCATCCGCGGGTGCCGGTCGGCGCCGCGATGTCACCGGCGCGCCACGCACGAACTACGGCGGCGGACGACGTGGGCAGATCGAACATAACGGAGCCCCGCCTCGTGTCGAGGCGGGACTCCGACTACGGCCAATCTTCGAACCGACGTCGCTACCCCCGCGCACGCGGCGCGGGGGATGCTAGCCAGCGCGAGTGGCCCCGAAACGCACGCTACTGGTGGTCCGCATTGCGCTCGCCTCCTCTTGCTTGCGTCTCGCCGAACTCTGTGTGCAGGATCCGTGCCGGCTACCGGACGGCGTGTCGGCCAGGGCGGAGGCACGGCACCCACCGGCTCCGAGGACGGCCATCCAGGAATACCTGGAGGGCGCGGTCGGAGGGGCGGTAAGCTATGGTCGCCGGCCGGCCGATGGCGATCGGGCACGTCGAGCATCGCGCCGTACAGACAGTCTTTGCATCACTGCCCGATCCGGAGAGCCATGATACTCGCAGTCCTGGCATTACCACTCTGGTTGTCCACCTTTGTGAGCCCGATCTTCGTCAGCCCGCCGGCCGCGCAGGCTGCCCCATACTGCGAGCCCGGCCGGCAGCCCACCTTCCAGTTCGGCTTTGCTGCCCTGAAGGCGGCGCTCGGCGGCGTGATGGGCGAGCCGCTCGAGTGCGAGCACGGCAATCCCGAGAACGGCGATACGCTCCAGCAGACGACGACCGGCCTCGCCTACTACCGCAGGAGCACCAACACTCCCACCTTCACCAACGGATCGGAGCACTGGGCGCTCACGCCGAGCGGCCTCGCCTACTGGGTGGGCCCGGAGGTTGACCCGCCGACCCTGGCTGCGCCGCGGCCGGCCGAGCCGGTCGCCGCACCGGTCGAGGTGGCCATGCCGGCCGCCAGCGTCTCGTGCCTGTCCATGGCGGTCCTCGCGAACGAGCGCGGGTGGACGGGTGATCGCTTCCAGCGGCCGAGAGACGGCATGGAGTTCGTGACGCTCAATCTCTGGGTCGGTAACGGGTGTGACGGCCCGCGCAACGCCTTCCGCAGCGATTTCTCGATCGTTACGGCCGACGGCGCCGTGTGGGCCTCCACCACGGTGCGCGAGCCGCCGTTCCCCTCGCGCCAGATCCCCGCCGGCGGGTCCGTGGACGGCTGGATCACCTTCGCGGTGCCGGCCGGGAGCCCGGTGGTCGCGCTTCGTTGGGATCCGATATCGGAGCCGGCCCAGTCCATTCCGCTGTAGGGGTGCGGCAGCCGGCCGAGACTGGATCTGTTCTCGCCGCCTTGACGCGCCGGTCCGCGGCGCGCATCATCCCCTGAGGCCGGCGCGGCGGCGCTGCGCCGGCCTCGACACTCGCCGATGATGGTCGTCCGTCGACGGACGGCCGCCCGCGCTGACGAGGGGGAGCCCATGAAACGCCTGAGCCTCGCCGACGCTCTCGCCCGCCTGCCCGCCGAGAACCTCGAAGCGATCCCGACCGAGGAGGGGCACGAGGCGGCCGCCCTGAACGTGCGCGGCGGCGAAGTCATCGCCGTCGTACCGAAGGGCACGCCGGATGAACGGGTCGAAAGTGATGCCGTCGTAATCCGCGGCGGCCTGCGCCTCGAGGACGAGCGGCTGCTCACATTCCAGGTGCGCCCGGGTCGTGACAACGTGACCTTCGAGGATTACTCGGCTCGGCTGCACCCGGCGCCCCGCCGGCCGGCGCCGCCCGCCGTGGCCCGCCAGACCGCGGCCGACATCATGACCCGCGAGGTGGTGGCCGTCAGCGCCGACATGCTCGTCGAGGACGCGGCCAAGCTGCTGGCGTACCACAACATCAGCGGCATGCCGGTCGAGGGGTTTGATGGGTCGATCGTCGGCGTCGTCAGCGAGGCCGACGTCATCGGCCACATCGGCACGACCGTGTCCGATGTGATGACCGAGGACGTGATCAGCGTCGGCCCCGGGGCCTCGGTCGAGGAGATCGCGGCGCTGATGGCCGAGCGGCGAATCAAGCGCGTCCCCGTCATGGAGGACGGTCGGGTGGTCGGGATCGTCAGCCGCGCGGACATCGTCCGAGCCCTCGCCGCCCGGACATAGCGCGGCACGGGGGAGGGCGAGCGGACGGGACGGCGGATCGGGGTGGCGGCCGGCGGTACGTCATCTGCATCGGTGTTTCTGGTTCTTCTGTCAGTTTGCCGCCGGTGATGCTCGATGGCCACGCCCAGTCCCTCGCTCAAGCTGTCCGCGCTCTGGCTCCGCCCGGCGGCGCTCGTTGGGCGCTGCAACCTCGGTGAGCGCTTCGGCGCCCTGACCTACCGCGACTACCGCCTGCTTTTCTTCGGCCAGGCCGTCTCGTCGGTCGGTGGCTGGATGCAGATGATCGCCCAGGGCTGGCTCGTCTACGCGCTGACCGGCTCCTCCTTCTGGCTCGGCGCCGTCGCGCTGGCGCGGGCAGTTCCCGTGTTCGTCTTCTCGCTGATCGGCGGGTCGGTGGCCGACCGCTGCGACCGGCGCTTCGTGATCGCCGTCGCGAACGGCGCGACGGCCGTGCTGGCGTTCATCCTCGGCATTCTGGCCTGGACGAACCTCATCAGCGTCTGGCACGTCGTCGTGATCGCATTCCTGATGGGCGCGGCCTTCTCCTTCGAAGTGCCCTGCCGCCAGGCGCTCATCAGCGACATCGTCGACGAGAAGGACCTCGTCAGCGCCGTCGGGCTCAACTCGGTCGCGTTCAACACGGCCGCCGTGATCGGGCCGGCCCTGGCCGGCGTCCTGATCCTCTACACCGACGAGGGCGCCCTGTTCATGCTGAACGGTGCGAGCTATCTCGCGGTCGTCGCGACGGTCCTGATGACCCGGCCGGGCCGATGCGCGCCCCCGAGCAAGAACTCCCTGATGGACAGCACGCTGAACGGGCTGCGCTACGTCTGGCGCACGCCGGAGCTCCTCGCCCTGGTGTCGCTGATGGCGATCACGAGCCTGCTCGCCCGGCCGTACATCCAGCTCCTGCCGGTGTTCGCCCGTGACGTCCTCGAAATCGGCGCGGCCGGCCTCGGCGCCCTAAACTCGGCGGCCGGCGGCGGGGCGCTGGTGGCGGCGGTCGCCGTCGCCGTGATCGGCACGTTCCGCCGGCGGGGCCTGTTCGTGGCCCTCGTCGGCATGATCTTCGGCCTCGCGCTGGTCGTCTTCGCGATGTCGGCGAACCTGGCCGTCTCGTTCGTCGCCACCGCCATCCTCGGCTTCTGCTCGACCTTCAGCTCGATCAGCGTCAACACGATGCTCCAGGCGAACAGCGATCCTCGGATGCGCGGCCGGGTGATGGGTCTGCACAGCCTGACGATGATGGGCATCATGCCGCTCGGGACGATGCTGGAGGGCGCGCTCGGCAGCCTGCTCGGGGTCCCGATGGTCCTGCTGATCGGCGGCGGCCTGACGGCGGCGGCGGGGCTGTTCATCGCGGTGCGGGCGCGGCGGCTGCGCGCGCTGAACTGAGGGGCCTGAAGGCCCGCTGCCCCCACTGCTGGGCGGCAGGGGGACCGCTATCCAGCGTCCGGGGCTGGGGGCGACCGGGTTGCCGACGCGGCGGCCCGGCGGTATCCTGGCCAGGCATTCGAGATCACCTGGAGCCCCCGGGCGACGATGACCCCGCTCGAATTCCTCTGGTACGTCCCCAGCACCGTCGAGAGCGGCCACCGCGGCGACGACACCGTCGAGGGCTGGGGGACGCTCGACTTCAGCGTCGGCATCGCGCGGGCCGTCGAGGAGCATGGGTTCGTCGGCGCGCTGATCGGGGCCGGCTGGGGCCGCCCGGACACGTTCACGTTGGCGACCGCGTTGACGGCGCGCACGAGCACGTTCCGCCCGCTGGCCGCGATCCGGCCGGGCTACTGGCAACCGGCGCCGTTCGCCTGCGCGGCGGCGACGCTCGACCAGCTCGGCGAGGGACGGCTGCTGGTGAACGTGGTCTCCGGCAAGGATGACCTGGCCCAGTACGGCGACGCCGAGGCGGACGACGCGGCCCGCTACGCCCGCACGCGCGAGTTCATGCAGCTCGTGCGGCTGCTCTGGACGCGCGAGGACGTGACGTTCGCGGGGCGCTACTTCCGGGTCGAGCGCTCGACGTGCCTGCCGCGCCCGCATCGGGCCGGCGGCCCGCCGCTCTGGTTCAGCGGCGCCTCGCCGGCCGCCGAGGGCGTGGCCGCCGCCGAGGCCGACGTCCAGCTCATGTGGGGCGAGCCGCTGGCGATGGCGGCCGAGCGGATCGAGCGGCTGAGGCGCCTGAGCGCCACGTGCGACCGCGTGCGCCCGCTCGAGTTCGGCCTGCGGGTGACGGTCGTCGTGCGCGACACGGCCGACGAGGCGTGGCGGGCCGCCGAGCAGAAGCTGCGCGGCTGGGAGGGGGCGCTCGATCGGCGGGTCGAGCGGAACGTCACCGGCCAGGGCTCGGTCGGCCAGCGGCGGCTGCGCGAGCTGACGGAGGAGGGCCAGGTGCTGGATCGCTGCCTCTGGACCGCCCCGGCGCGGGTCGGGACCGGCGCCGCCTCGACCTGGTTGGTTGGGTCGGCGGAGGACGTTCGGGCGGCACTGTCGGACTACGTCGCGCTTGGGGTGACGCGGTTCATCCTGTCCGACACGCCGTATCGCGCCGAGGCGATCCGGGTCGGCACGCAGATTGTCCGGCCGATGCTAGCAGCCGCACGGCCGCCAGGCTCCATCGCCGGCTGACGTCGGCGCGACGCCGTCGGGGCGTGGGGTGCAAGGCCCGGTCCGTCGGCGCAGCGGACGGCGCGATTACGATCGGGACGGCGGGGTGGGGATGCGCTTGATCACCTGGCGGATCGCTTCGGCGAGGGTCAGGCCGAGGGTGGCGCCGGACATCACGTCGCCGGGGTAGTGCGCCCCGACGTAGACTCGGCTGAAGCCGACCGTGGTCGCGCCGAGGAAGAAGAGCGGCGCCCGGGTCGGCCAGACGTGCGACAGCATCAGCGCACCGGCGAACGCCGCCGCGGTATGGCCGCTCGGGAACGACCAGCCGTCGGGCCGCCGCCCGATCACCAGCGCCCGCACGACGTCGATGAACGGCCGCCGCCGACGGAACGTCGACTTGATCGGGTGCTCGACGATGAAGGTGGCCCCGAGGACGGCCGGCGCGACACAGCGCAGCGAGTTCTCCGTCCCGCGCACGCCCAGTACCCGTGCGCCGAGCAGGCCGAGGACCCAGATCCAGCCACCGGTCGTCGAGAGGGTGATCGTGTCCGCGAGCTTGTTGAGCCAGGGGGTGCGCGGGAGCTGGTTGACCGCCAGGAACAGTCGGGCGTCCAGCGCCTGGAGCGGCCCCATCTGGCGGAGCATCGCCTCGCGCAAGAGCTCTCGGCCGCGCCGGGCGGCCTCCGTTCGGG
>JALYGH010000562.1 GCA_030777205.1 Chloroflexota bacterium | reverse complement strand
CCTGTTGCCGAGCCCGCTGCCGTAGCGACCCCGGCAGTCACGCCGTGCCGCCGGCAGCGGGACGCCGGCCTGCGCCTCGGCGGCAGCATCCGGCTCGGCTGGTCCGCCATCGACGTGGCGTCCGGCGACGTCCGCCTCCGCCCATGCGACGGCGTCGGGCAGGGGGCGATCTGCGCTACCATCCTGGCGCGATGATGTCCTTCGATCCGCTCGCCCCGCCCGTCGATGTGCTGCTCGAATCGTGGGCGCGGCGGGTCCGTGAGAACCGCGAGCAGGTCGAGCGGTTCGGCGAGCAGATGGACGGGCCCGACCGCTACGCGCCGGTCGCCGGCCGCTTCCGCGCCGACCCCCGCCGCGCCGACGAGCCGGCCCTCGACGCCCTCCGCTCGCTGGCGCGTCCCGACGAGACGTGGCTCGACATTGGGGCAGGCGGCGGGCGCTACTCCCTCCCGCTCGCGCTCGCCGCCCGCGAGGTGATCGCGCTCGACCCATCGGAGGGGATGCTGGGCGTGCTGCGCGAGGGGATGGACGAGCACGGCATTCATAACATCAGGATCGTGCCGGGGCGCTGGCCGGCCGCGGCAGCCGCCCGATCGGACGGAACACCCGTAGCGGCCGACGTCGCCTTCATCGCCCACGTCGGCTACGACGTCGAGGAGATCGGGTCGTTCCTCGACGGGATGGAACGCGCCGCGCGGCGCCTCTGCGTGGCGATGCTGTTCTGGCGGCGCCCGACCTGGGCGGCCGACGCGCTCTGGCCGGCCGTCCACGGCGTCGAGCGGGCGACGCTTCCCGCCCTGCGCGAGCTGCTGACCGTGCTCTTGGCGCGCGGGCGGACGATCGAGGTCCGCGAGGTGCCGGGCGTGCCGATCGTCTACGACACCGTCGAGCAGGCGCTAGCCTTCGCCCGTCACCAGACCTGGGTCCGCCCGGACGGCGAGAAGGACCGCCGGCTCCAGCACGCCCTCGCCGAGCGGCTGATCGAGCGGGACGGTCGCTACGCCTTCGACTGGGCGCCGTCGCCGCTCGGGATCATCACCTGGGCGCCACCGACCGAATAGGCGCGGACCTGCCCGAGCACCTACCGCCGCCGGCGCGACGCCGAGCCCAGCTCGACGGCCCCATGCTCGGACGCGAACGCCGCGAGCGCCCGCGTCAGGGCCTCGTGTTGCTCGAGGAGCGCGAGGTGGCCGCCCGGACGGAGCGTCACCAGCGTGGCGCGCGGGAGGGCGAGCACCAGTCGCCGCGCCGTCTCCGGCACGATTACTCGGTCCTGATCGCCCGTCACGACCAGGGCCGGCACGTCGATCCGGGGGAGGGCGTCGGACGCGTCATAGCGGCACAGGGCGAGCGTCGCGCGGGCCGTTTCACCGGGCGAGGCCAGCGGTGTGAAACTCGTCGCGAAATCGAGCTGGCCGCGGCTCTCCCCGCCGGCGAAGCCGGTCAGCATGCTCTGCAGGTGCAGCATCCCGTTGTGGTAGCTGAGCCAGTTCATCACCTTCACGACTGGCGAGAGCCAGACTGTCAGGTAGAGCAGCGGCGTCACGACCGCGCTCAGCCGGCGCGCGAGCGGCGTGGCATGGACCGGATTCGCCGGGGCCGTGTCGACGAGCACCAGACCGGCCACCTCGCGCCCGACCTTCTCGGGGAACAGCTTGCAGTAGGTGAGGGCCAGCATCCCGCCCAGGCCGTGGCCAACCAGGATCGCCGGATGGCCACCGGCCAGGGCGACGATCTCGCCCAGGTCGCGCGCCAGCTTCTCCGGGCGGTAGTCGCCGGTGGCCGGTCCGCGCGACCGCCCGCAACCCGGCAGGTCCCAGACGATGAGCCGGAACCGCTCGGCCAGCTTTCGACGCTGGTAGTACCAGGCGGTGCCGGCCATGCCGTTGCCGTGGGTCAAGATCACCGGCGGACCATCCACCGGGCCATCGAGCTCGACATGAAGGCTGCTGCCATCCAGTCGCTCGATGCGGTCCATCAGCCCGCCGCGCGCGTGCCGCGGCTCGTCGCGCGACGGCCGGCGGAAGCGCAAGACGATCGAGCGCCCGGTGAACGACCACAGAAAGGCAACCAGGCTGACCGCCGGCCAGGCCGGGCTGACGAGCGCCCCGGCGTACCAGGCCCAGAGGATGTACAGTCCGCCGCCGAACAGGCCGAGCGAGAGCAGCCCGAGCAGCCAGGTTGAGATGATCGACAGCGGCATGAACGGCATCGGCGTGACCTCGTCCGGCGGTGGCGGGCAACGGGTGCGCAGGAAGCGGACCACGGGGTCGGCTGCCACGCCCCCTGGCGAGATATGGTAGCCGGCCGGCCCGCCGTCCATCCCAATCACAACGCCACGTGGCCGCGTGCTCTGGTCATTCGCCCCGGCCCTCGCCCGAGCTGCCCGACCGGGGGCTATCAGAACTACGACAGCGACCCGCACCCAACGGGCTTTCCCGGGGTCCGTGAATGGCCCAGGTAGCTCCTGGACGGCGACCCTGGTCGGCTCCGGTCGGGCAATGATCCGCCAGGGGCCGGGATTTCTGCACGGATTGCCGCCCAGCCGTCAGACTATTTGGGCAAAGCCGCTGCATGACGACGGTGGGGTCGACGGTCTCCGTCGCCGCGTCCGGTGGCTCGGACGACTCGCGGCGCCGTGACAGCCGCATGACGAGACGCGGAGGATGGGTGCGACACGGCGGGCCGGGTGGGCCAATACGAGCGGGCGAACCAAGTGGAGCGGGCGGCATGGCGCCGGCGGGCGGCGGCCGGGCGCTCGGCCGGGCGCTGCTCTTCCTCTGTTCCTACCGTAAGGAGACGTTCGGCGCGCTGCTGGCCCTGCTGGTGACCTCGGCCTCGATCCTCGCCGCGCCACAGCTCATCCGCGTCGCCGTCGACGTCGGCCTCGCCGAGCGACAACTGGACATGCTGTTCCTTGCCGTCGGCGGGCTGGTGGCCGTGGTCGCCGTGCGCGGCCTGTTCACCTTCCTCCAGGGCTACCTCGCCGAGCGGGCGTCGCAGGGCGTCGCCTACGACCTGCGCGACGCCCTGTTCGTCAAGATCGAGCGACTCAGCTTCAGCTACTACGACCGGGTCCAGACCGGTCAGCTCCTGACCCGCCTCACCAGCGACGTCGAGCAGATCCGCGCCTTCACCGGCTCCGGCGTCGTCCAGCTCGTCGCGGCGATCGTCATGCTGGTCGGGAGCGCCGCCCCGCTGTTCGCGATGAACTGGCGGCTGGCCCTCGTGTCGCTTCTGATCTTCCCCCTGATCCTCCTCCTGCTGACGCGGTTCGTCCGCCGGATCGCGCCACTGTTCGGACAAATCCAGGGCACGCTGGGCCGGCTGAACACGATCCTCCAGGAGGACCTCGCCGGGCTGCGGGTCATCCGTGCGTTCGGCCGCGAGGAGCACGAGCTGGCGCGCTACCGAGCGGTCAACGACGAGCTGCTCGACCACAACCAGACCGCCATCGGGCTGTTCTCGGCCAACTTCCCGCTCGTCTTCCTGCTCTCCAACCTCGGGACGCTGGCCGTCGTCTGGTACGGCGGGCTGGAGATCTTCGCCGGCCGCCTGACCGTCGGCGAGCTGCTCGCGTTCAACGCGTACCTCAGCTTCATGCTGTTCCCGGTCCTGACGATCGGCTTCCTGGCGGCCGGCATCTCGCGGGCGGCGGCCTCGGCGGCGCGGGTCTATGAGATCATCGACGCGCCGCTCGACGTCCAGGACCGGCCGGGCGCCGTCCCACTGCCGCCCGTGCGGGGCCGGGTGCGCTTCGTCGACGTCCACTTCCGCTATTCCGGCGACGTGGGCGAGGTCCTGCGCGGCGTGAGCTTCGTTGTCGAGCCGGGCCAGACGGTGGCGATCCTCGGCGCGACCGGCTCGGGAAAGAGCACGCTGGTCAACCTGATCCCGCGCTTTTACGACGTGACGGCCGGCCGGGTCGAGATCGACGGGAACGATGTCCGCGACGTCACGCTGGTCAGCCTGCGCAGCCAGGTCGGGATCGTCCTCCAGGACGCCCTGCTGTTCAGCGGCACCGTCCGCGACAACATCGCCTACGGCCGCCCGGACGCGACGCTCGACGAGATCGTGGCGGCCGCCCGCGCCGCCCAGGCCGATGAGTTCATCCGCGACCTGCCGGCGGGGTACGACACGCTCATCGGTGAGCGCGGGGACTCTTCACCGCCGGGGACGCGCCCTCGGCCGGACGTTGGGAGGCGACGTGAGCTGGCTGCATGACTTTCGCTTCGGGCCGATGTCGCGGATCGTGTTCGGCGCGGGCAGGGCGCGGGAAGCCGGGGCCCTGGCGCGCGAGCTGGAGGGTACCGCCGCGCTGGTGATGACCGACGCGGGGCTCCATCGTCTCGGGCTGACCCAGGAGATCGAGAAGTCCTTGAAAGAGTCCGGTGTCCGGGTCGAGGTGTTCGACGGCGTCGTCACCGAACCGACCCTCGCCTCGG
>JALYGH010000561.1 GCA_030777205.1 Chloroflexota bacterium | reverse complement strand
GTCGTCATCGTGCTGCCTCGGGCGTCGGTGGCTTGGTCATGGTACCCTGGCCGGGGCGCACCGGGCCGCTGCCCGGCGCCCGGCCGTCAACACGCGTGAGGAGCGGGCGTCGTGGCGATCCAGCGTCGAACCGTCGCCGGCCTCGCGCTCCGCTGGCGCGAGTTTCGCGCGATTCGGTCCGACGGACTGCGCGCCGAGGGCGAGCCGATCGCGTTCGGGCTGTGGGCGGTCGCCGACCCGGACGCGCTCGTCGAGCGGGGCGCGACCGAGCACCGGGACGACGGCATGCCGTATTTCGGCCTGATCTGGCCGGCGGCCGAGGCGCTGGTGGCGAAGGTCCTGACCGGACGGCGCCTCGACGGGCTACGGGCGCTCGACCTGGGGTGTGGGCTGGGCGCGTGCGGGTTCGCCGCCGCGCGGCTCGGGGCGCGCGTGACGTTCTTCGACCGCGAGCCTCGCGCGCTGGCGGCCGTCCGGGCGACCGCCCGCGAGCCGGAATGGCAGACGGCTTTGCTGAGCTACGTCGTCGGGGACTGGGCCAGGCCGCCGTTGCTCGGGAGGTTCGACCTCATCGTCGGCGCGGACGTCCTGTACGACCGGGGGAACGGACCGGCCGTCGCCGCGTTCCTCGCGCGACACCTCGAGCCCGGGGCCGAGGCGTGGATCGCCGACCCGGGCCGAGCCACCGCGGAGCAGTTCCCGACCCAGGCGGGAGCGGCGGGCCTGGAGGTCGTCGGCACCGCGCGGTTACCGACGCCGGCGCAGCAGCCCGACGTCAGGCTGCTGAGGCTGCGGCAGCCAGGGCCACCCTGACGCCACGGCCTACGTCTGGTGGCCCATGGCCTCGACCAGCGGCGGGCGGCGTCGGTGATAGGGGAACGCGTCCTCGAAGGCGGTCGCCGCTCGCAGGACGTCGGCCTCGCGCCGCCAGCGCCCGACGATCTGGAGCCCGATGGGCCGGCCGTCACCCGTGAAGCCGCACGGCACCGAGAGGGCCGGCAGGCCGGTGATGCTTATCCCGTAGGTCGCCAACGACGATTCGATCGGATCACCGAGCGGCCTTCCGTCGATCTCCGTCGGCCGCTCGATCTCCTTCGGGAACGCCGCCATCTGGGTGCTCGGCAGCAGGAGCAGCTCGTACCGCTCCATGAAGCCGCGCACGCGCTCCCAGAGCCGCGAGCGTCGCGCCTCGGCCGCCGCCACGTCGAGCGCGCTGAGCCCCTCGGCCCGCCGGGCGAACTGCTTGAGCCAGGCGTTGTCGACGCGGTCGAGCAGGCCGAGCTCACGCTGGTGGACGGCGCCGGTCCGCATCGCGCGCAGCGGGACGATGATCTCGAGGGCGTCGTGGAGGTCCGGGCTGGCGTCCTCGACGATGCAGCCGAGGTCGGCGAAGCGTCGGGCGGCCTCCTCGGTCAGCCGGCGCACCTCCGGGGCGACGCGGAACAGGCCGTCCAAGTCGGGCGTCCAGGCGACGCGCCAGCCCTCCACGTCGCCCTCGCAGGCCCGCGCGAACGGCTCGCCGGGCTCGGAGATCGAGATCGGCACGCGGTCGTCCGGGCCCGCCATCACCGACAGCATCAGCGCGGCGTCGCGGACGGTCCGGGCCATCGGACCGTGGACGCTGAACGGGTCGTAGACCCACGGTGAGGGGTAGGCCGGGATCCGACCGGCGCTCACCCGGAAGCCGACGACGTTGCAGTACGCGGCCGGGTTGCGGAGCGAGCCGCCATGGTCGCTGCCCTCGGCCAGGGCGCACATCCCGGTCGCCAGGGCGACCGCCGAGCCGCCGCTCGACCCGCCGGGGTTGAGGTCGCGGTTCCAGGGGTTGAGCGTCTGCCCGAACACCGGATTGCGAGTGTTGCTGCCGGCCGCGAACTCGGGCGTGTTCGTCTTGCCGATGACGATGCCGCCGGCCTGCGTGAGCCGGGTCACCAGCAGGGCGTCGACGGTCGGGACGTTGTGCTCGTAGAGCGTCGAGCCGTAGGTCGTGCGCAAGCCCGCCGTCTCGGTCATGTCCTTCAGCCCGATCGGCAGGCCGTGGAGCGGGCCGAGCGCGTCGCCGCGCATCGTCGCCGCCTCGGCCGCCCGGGCCGCGGCTCGGGCCTGCTCGAACGCCGGCGTGACCACGGCGTTGACGAGTGGGTTGAGCGCCTCGATCTGGCCGATCGCCACCTCGACGGCCTCGACCGGCGACAGCTCGCGGGCGCGGATGCGGGCAGCCAGCTCGACGGCGGGCAGGAAGGCGATCTCGGACGGTTGCATCGCGGCTCCCAGGGTCAGGCTAGCACGCGCCCGGGCCCGACTGCTACGCGCCGCTCGGGCGTCGTCGGGGTGCCCCCGGGTCGGGCGGCATGATGCTTGTTCCATATGCCTGCTGCTCGTGTGCCGGCGACCCCTCATGTCGGCGAATGGCACCGACCTGCTCCGCGACGCCGAGCTGCGCCCGGACCAGCGGCGCGACCTCCGTGGCGTAGAGCCGGATGCTGTTCATCAACTGCTCGTGGGGGAGCGTGCCGAGGCTGTACTTGAGGTCGAAGCGCGACAGCCCCAGCTCGCCGGCCACGCTGGCGATCTTCACGGCGACGGTCCGCGGCGAGCCGACGAACAGCGCGCCGTCGTGCCGGGCCGTGCGCTCGTACTGCTTGCGCGTGATGGCGCGCCAGCCGCGATCGCGTCCGATGCGCTCGTGCATGGCGACGTAGTGCGGCCAGGCCTCGTCGAGCGCCCGCTGGTCGGTGGCGGCCACGTAGCCGGGGGAGTGCACGCCGACCGGCCGCTCGGGCTGCCCGAAGTGCCGCAGCGCCCGGTGGTAGAGGTCCACGAGCGACCTGAACTGCGCCGGCGCGCCGCCGATGATCGCCAGCATGAGCGGCAGCCCGTAGCGCGCCGCTCGCACGACCGACTCGGGGCTGCCGCCGACCGCGACCCAAGTCGTGAGCGAGCCGGACTCCGTCGGCGGGTACACCAGCTGGTCGGCGAGCGCGGCACGCGTGTGCCCGGACCAGGTCACGGGTCCTCGAATCGGCACGGCATCAGGTGGTGCTCGGCGTGGGAGTTTGGTGTACCATCGCGGCACCATGAGGACGTACGTGCTCAAGCGCGTCCTTTCGCTCGTGCCGACGTTGATCGGCGTGACGATCCTCGTGTTCCTGATGATCCGCCTGATCCCCGGCACCGTGGTGGATCAGCTCATCGGGCCCGAGGGCAGGGTCGACGAGTCCACCAAGGCCGCAATGCGCGCGTTCTTCGGGCTGGACCAGCCGCTGCACATCCAGTACTTGGCTTGGGTGGGCGGCCTCCTGCACGGCGACCTCGGCCAGAGTTGGCGGACCGGGCTGCCGGTGAGCACGATGATCTTCGACCGCCTGGCCGTGACCGCCGAGCTCGGGCTGCTGGCGCTGGGCGTCTCGCTGCTGGTCGGGATTCCCCTCGGGACGCTCTCGGCCATCCGCGAGAACACGCCGGTGGACCACGTCGCGCGGATCGTGAGCCTGTTCAGCCTGTCGATCCCGATCTTCTGGCAGGCGGCGATGCTGATCCTGGCGTTGTCGCTCTGGTTCAACTGGGTCCCGCCGGTCGACTATGCCTCGCCGATCAGGGACCCCGTCGCGAACCTGACGCAGATGCTATTGCCGTCGATCGTGCTGGGCACGGTGGTAGCGGCCCAGGTAATGCGGATGACGCGCTCATCGCTGCTCGAGGTGCTCCGGCATGACTACGTCCGGACGGCGCGGGCCAAGGGGCTCGCCGAGCAGATGGTCGTCCGGCGGCACGCATTCAAGAATGCCCTGATCCCAATCATCACGGTGATCGGCGTCCAGGTTGGCTACCTGCTGGGTGGCGCGGTGGTGACCGAGGAAGTGTTCACCCTGCCGGGCGTGGGTCGATTGGTCTTGAATGCGGTCTACGAGCGGGACTATCCATTGGTCCAGGGGACGATCTTGTTCATCGCCGCCCTCTTCATGCTGAGCAACCTGATCGTGGACCTGCTCTACGCCTACCTCGACCCCCGCATCCGCTATGAGTAGTTCGTTATGAGTGCGGCCGCGACGAGCGATGCGCATGGCTGAGGCGACC